>USHK01000314.1 GCA_900554375.1 uncultured Sutterella sp. | reverse complement strand
CGAAGTAGATTCGGGGATCGGGGGCGCGGTGGCAGAAACCGTGGGACGCCTGCTCGCCCAGCTCGGCGAACACCAGCAGGTTCTTTGTGTTACTCATCTTCCGCAAGTGGCTAGCTGCGCTTCTCAGCACTTCAAGATTGAGAAAAAATCTACCTCAGAAGGTGAAGCGCCGGTTTCCAATGTTTATCCGCTTAACGAAGACCAGAGAGTCCAAGAAATTGCGCGCATGCTCGGCGGCTTGACGATCACACAGAAGACTCTGGATCATGCCAGAGAAATGCTTCGGCGCTAATCTCCGAAAAAAGAAAGGATCCAAAATGCGGATCCTTTCTCTTTTGCCGTAAGGAAAACTGTCCTCAGCTACTTCTGTTCAGCCTTGTGTTTTCTGCATTCTGGGCACACGCCGTAAAGTGCCATGGAGTGATCCACAAGCTCATAGCCGTGTTTCGCTGCAACTTCGGCTTGACGTTTTTCGACTTCCTCGTCGACGAATTCTACGACCTTGCCGCACATCACGCAGATCAGGTGATCATGGTGATGTCCGTCATCCAACTCAAAAACCGCTGTCCCATGTTCAAAATTTCTACGCGTCAGAATACCGGCAGAAGCAAACTGAGCTAAGACGCGGTAAACCGTGGCTAACCCGACGTCTTCTCCCACGTTGACAAGCTCTTTATAAACTTCTTCGGCGCTTAGATGGCGGTCTTCTCCGGCTTTAGCTCGTTCCTGAAAAATTTCGAGAATCTTGAGACGAGGCCCCGTTGCTTTTAAGCCGAGGTTTTTTAAATTTTTGGCGTTTTCTTGTTGTGTATCTGGCATATTTTGTTCCAACCTCGAGATTTACAAGTTCGATGGTTCTTTGATTTAATCTTATCGATTATCATACAGGCTTGATAATATTTCTACACCCTGTTTTCGGAAATGAAACGGTTAATTTTTTGCGCTCTTATCCCCGTAACACTTTTAGCGGGCTGCTCTTCTGTCAGCGACCACGTCCCCGGATGGCTCAAGCCTTACACCCCGGATGTTCACCAAGGCAACGTGGTTACTTCAGAAATGGTGGACGCTCTGCATGAAGGAATGACTAAGAACCAAGTTATTTTCCTTCTCGGCACTCCTGCGCTGCGCAACTTGTTCCACAAAGAACAGTGGAATTACGTGTATTTCCTTAAACCTCGTTTCGGAGAAACAAGCATTCGTAAGCTTGAAATTACTTTCGATGAAGACGGACGTGTGGAAAGTTTCAAATCCGACAAGATGCCGGATGAAACGAACGCTGACTTAGCAATCCTTGGCGAACGCGCCAGAGAAAGTACCCTGAAGCGTCAGGAAGAACTGGAAAAAGAAAAGCAGGAAGCACAGGCACCTGCTTCTGAAGAGGCTAAGCAATCCGGCGAGACCGCACCGTCAAAAGAATCCTCTGAAACACCGGCTGCTCAGTAACCGGCAACAAAACACAGCTCGCGGCACCGCAAAACGGTGCCGTTTCTTTTTGAACCGGAATCTTTCCAACAAATTTAGAGTAAATTTAACTATTACTGCGGAACGCCTCCACGACAGGTCAACGATTCAATTTTCTTCCCGTCCGAAGTGTTCCCGATCCCAACTACAACTTATTCTTCCGGAGTATTTATGGTCAAAATCGCAGTCGCCGGCGCCAAGGGGCACATGGGCAAAATGATTATTGATGCCGTATGGAACACTGAAGGAGCCGAACTTGTTGCAGCACTCGCTCACAAGGGAACCAACAAATGGGAAGCCGACGAAGACGCCGGCGCCTCTTTGGGTTACAACACAGGTGTCAAAATCACGGACGACTACAGCATGCTTCGTACCTGCGGTGCACAAGTACTGATCGACTTTACCCGGCCGGAAGGCACTAAAGAATTTTTAAAGATCTGTGCAGATGCCGGTATCGGAATGGTAATCGGGACGACCGGATTAGATACAGAAGGCAAAGCTGCGATTGAAGAAGCTGCCAAAGTCATCCCTATTGTGTTCTCTCCGAACATGAGCGCCGGTGTAAACGTTACCTATAAACTTCTCGAACTCGCGGCTAAGCTGCTCAAAGACTATGACGCGGAAATCTTTGAAATGCACCATAACCGTAAAGTGGATGCGCCCAGCGGAACTGCCATTGCCATGGGCAAAGCGATTGCCGAAGCTCGCGGTCAAAAATTAGAAGACGTTGCAGTATGGGCTCGTGAGGGACACACCGGCCCGAGAGTCCCCGGATCCATCGGTTTTGCTGCATTGCGAGGCGGAGACGTTGTCGGAGACCACGAAGTCACTTTTGCCGGAAACGGAGAGAGAATCGTAATTTCTCATTTATCAAGCTCGCGGGCCGGGTACGCTCAAGGCGCTGTCAAAGCCGCGCTTTGGGAAGCAGACAAACAGCCCGGCCTTTATTCCATGAGCGACGTTCTCGGCCTGTGATTTATGAACCGGGAAGAAGCTTTCAAAATCCTCGAACTGTCTCTTATACACATCTCCGAGCCCACGAGACGCTCATGAATCTCGT
>USHK01000313.1 GCA_900554375.1 uncultured Sutterella sp. | reverse complement strand
GTATGGGGCTTCAGCCGAAATTCTACGAAGCAAAATGGTGGAATGCCAAAGCACAGAAGGACAGGCGACTTGACAAAGACTTTGTCCCGCTTTGGCACGACATGATGATCATGTATAACCCGAATCACCTTCCGGAATATATCAACGAGGGCAAAATCAAAGCGTTCTGCGGCTGGGGCTTCAATTCGTTCATTTGGCCGCAGCCTCAGCAGTATCAAGACGCTTTAAAGAAACTGGATTTTGCATTCAGTGCCGACTACTTCTACCGGAAGGAAAGCCACAGGGACATGGATCTGATCCTCCCGGCAGCCATGAATTTTGAGCGCTACGCTCCTTTCGGCGTTTACGGTTCAAAATTTGCCCCCAGAACCCCGGTGAAACCGCTGGGAGAAGCCAAAGAAGACTGGCGTATTGCACTGGAACTCGGATGCATCCTGGACGATCCGAAGCACTTTTTTGACGGAGATCCGGTTAAAGCGTGCAATGCTATTCTCAAAGAGTGGGGCGCGGAGTATGAAGCCGCAGTTGGCGCTTTACCACAGGTTTCCGCACTGGAATGCAGAAAGAACGAGCCGAAAAAATATGAAAAAGGCCTGCTTAGACCGGATGGACAACCCGGTTTTAATACTCCAACCGGCAAGATAGAGCTTTTCTCCACCCGCTGCGCAAAATTTGGTTTTGACGGACTTCCTGTTTATAAACCTATGATGCAGCCTGATGATCGCTTTAATCTAAGAATGATCAACGGAGCTCGTAAGCCTTACATCACGCACTCTAAGACGCGTTCGGATGCTCCTTATTTATTGGAACTTGAACCGTGCAGTACGATTACCATGCATCCGAATGATGCTTCTGCAAGGGGTTTATCGGACGGAGATCGTGTTGAAATCGTTAGTCCGTTCGGGGGGCCGGTTAAAGCAAATTTAGAAGTTTCTATTTTGGTTCCTCCCGGAACCATAGACGCTCAGTATGGTTGGAAAGGTGAAGAAGACACACAAAAACTCGTTCCGAGGCAATGGGATCCCCTTTCCGGATACGCGCCGTATTTTGAAGTCAATGTGGAAGTTAAGAAAGTCGGGAGCCAAAAATGAGTCGAATGGGAATTATTGTCAATGTCGATGAATGCATCGGCTGCCATGCGTGCTTTATTGCCTGCAAACAAGAAAATCAGGTCTCGCCGAACATTCAATGGAATCGTATTCGGAAGCTGGAAAATAGAGACAAAAACATCATTAACTATTTTCGTGCTTCATGCCAGCACTGTGAGGATCCGGCTTGTTTGAAAGTTTGTCCGATGAAGGCGGTTTACAAAGGACCTCACGGAGAGATTTTGATTGATCAGAATAAGTGTATAGCCTGCAAGGCATGCTTAGCTGCTTGCCCTTACGGAATTCCGATGTTCAATGATCAGAGAGTGACAAGTTATTTTGGTGAAAAACAGCCTTTATTCTCACCATCTAATCCTCCCACTAAAAACGCTCAGCCGGGAAAAGCAGAACACTGTACGCTATGCACTCATCGTTTGTCCGCAGGCAGAGAACCGGCTTGTGTAGAAATCTGTCCGGCAAAAGCGCTGACTTTAGTCGATTTTGACGCGCCTTCTCACAAACAGAAAGCACTCCTTGCCAAAGCTGTTCCATTAAAAGCCAGTGTGGACACAAAGCCCAAAGTTCGTTATGTCTGCAGCAATATGGATTTCCGAGAGGTCGCGCTGAAATAGCGTCTGATTACTGAAAAATCATTTCGTTCTATGTTCGGGCTGCTGCAATACTCGGCTTTTGTCGAAACTGCATCAGCCCGTTCTCTATTCATCGGGATAAATTTTGTCATCATGCGGAACTCGAGAAGACCCGAATACGACTTTAACCGCATCTCTCAGATTATCTACGCCAATAATTTCAACACCGGGAATGTCAGCCGCTTTATTCTTAAGCGGAACAATGATTCTCGTAAAACCGAGCTTAGAAGCTTCTTTAATACGTTCTTGTCCTCTTGAAACCGGTCGGATTTCTCCTCCTAAACCGACCTCCCCAAAAATTGCCGTTTTACTGCTGACCGCTTGATTCGTCATCGAAGAAACAATCGCGATAAGCACAGCTAAGTCACTCGCCGTTTCATTGATTTTAATGCCCCCGACAGCATTCAGAAAAACATCCTGATCATAAGTGGAAAGCGTCACATGACGATGCAAAATTGCAAGAAGCATCGTGAGACGCTGAGCATCTGTACCGACGGTAAGACGTTTGGGATTTGGAAGCATCGATTTGTCGACCAAAGCCTGAATCTCGATAAGGATCGGGCGCGTACCTTCTAAATTAATAAAGGTCACGCTTCCCGCCACGCCTTCTCTTCTTTCTGCCAGAAAAAGCGCAGAAGGATTTCTGACACCCCGTAAACCCTTGTCGGTCATTCCGAAAACACCGATTTCGTTCACAGATCCGAAACGATTTTTACAAGCGCGGAGGATTCGGTAGTTTGATTCGGGATCGCCTTCAAAATAAAGCACGGTGTCCACCATGTGT
>USHK01000312.1 GCA_900554375.1 uncultured Sutterella sp. | reverse complement strand
CAATTATCCCGACGGCAAACTTTGAAGTTTTGCCGGTTGCCCTTGCCGTTCAGCGCGCTACGGTGGCTTTAGGCCATGTTGGCCATAATGCCGTTCAGAGAACGATGCGTTTGGATGAGCCGGCATTTACGGATCTTTCCCGTTATTTGGCTGCTAAAGATAACTTAGGTCATGCCTTCGGAGCTACCGAAGACACCTTGGTTTCTATCTATGCTGAAAACATTGATTTAGCAAACCCGGTTTCTTTGGACAGCTTCCCGGTTGAAGGCAATATTGAAGACTCTGCCTCTAACTTGCCGCGTGCTGCTCAGAGACTGAAACGCGCAACGGATAATACGTTCTTGGTTCTTTCCATGGAGTTGCTCCACAACACGCAGGCTGCCGATTTGAGAAAGATGCAGAATTCGAACTTCAAGATGAGTCCTGCGACTGAAAAGCTTTACAAAGCTTACAGAAAGAACAGCCCGTTTGTTGACCAAGATCGCATCTACACGATCGACCTTCAAAACGGCGACGAACTTCTGAAAAACTACCAGCCCTAATCAATGTAAGCTGTTTGAGCTGAATTAGGTTTGAACGGCCGGATCATTCGCCGAAGGGCTGAATATCCGGCCGTTTTTTCTTTGCCGAATGGCTTCTTAGTGTTGGTGTTGTAAGTTTTAACTTTGCTCGGCTGAAAAGTTTGCCGGCCTTGCGGCTGTGTATGCTTGCAAACCCGAAGATGATTAAAGGAAAGCCAACGCTAAAATAAATAATAAAAATTAAAAGAATGAGAGAGATTTCGACAGGAGAAAAATGACGGAGACAACCGACAAACCAAAAGTAATGAGTGAGCGTGCCCTAAAAACCCGCTCCAAGATTATGGACGCAACACGCGCGTTCATCGTGCGAGAAGGGGTCGGGCGTCTCTCGATTGACAAGATCGTTAAAGAGTCCGGCACTAGTAAGGGTGCTTTCCTCTATCACTTTAAAAATCGCAAGGCACTTTTTTGTGCTCTGGTTGAGGAATACGTCGACCATTTGAATGAGCGTATGGACGCCCACATGGGCAAATACAAAGACGCCGAAGAGCCTCTAATTCTCGGGTACAGTTCATGGTATAAGGACTTCGACAAAGATGACGGAGGTTATGCAGTACTCGGAGTTGCATTGTTGGCGCTTCTTCTGCATGAGCCGGAAGCCCTAAAGCCATTCCACGACTGGTATGCCAAAGTTTTTAAAATGGTCCAGAATTCTCCGATCAAGACACCTCAGCTTCTCACTGCCATTATGGCTTTTGAAGGTTTCTTTTTTACACACAAGATGGGTTTTGACTCATTAGATAAAGAAACGAAAGAAGCGACCTGGAAGTACATTATCGAGCAGGTTGCGCCTCAACCGAAAAAGAATGTCTCTAAGACTTCGGACAAAAAGCTTTCGGGTTAGCAAACCCTTTGATCAAATCTTAGGGTAAGGTCAGTCGAACTCATTTGAGCCGCGAAAAGGTTATTTTCTCCGTTCCGGCTGAGACGAAACGAAGTCGGTTTTTGCTTTCTAAAACAGAAAAAAAGAGGTTGGCACCGGAAAATTTTTCTTCTGGATTTCTCAAGACGGGAAACGATATTGAAGGACAAGCAAATCACAGGCCATGAATGAAGATAATTGTTTCTAGTTGAAAAATAGGGAACTTTTACAATGAACTCTTCAGATGGGATGTTGATTGTCAACGTGTCAGCCATTCAGGCGGTCGCAATAGCATCAGTGACTTACTATTTCGGGGCTTGGCTGCGCAAAAGGGTTCCGCTTCTGGAAAAGTATTCCGTGCCGAGCCCAGTGGTGGGCGGCATGCTAGTCGCACTTGTACTTTCCTGTCTGGAATATTTCCATGTAATGCGAGTTAACTTTGATACGTCCCTCCAGACACTGCTCATGCTGGCTTTCTTTACAACGATCGGTCTGTCGGCCAGTCTGAAAATCGTTACCGAAGGCGGCAAGCTTTTGGTGTCATTTTTATTCGTCATTACGATCCTCTGTGTTCTGCAGAACTTTTTAGGTATGGGTTTGGCAGAGATGATGGGATTGGATTTCCATTATGGTCTGCTGGCAGGCTCGGTTGCTATGATGGGCGGTCTGGGAACATCGGCTGCCTTCGGTCCGTATTTTGAACAGACTTATGGGGTTCAGGGCGGAACTGCGGTGGCTATTACGGCTGCCACGTTCGGCATGGTGGTCGCTTTGCTGATTGGTGCACCTTTTGCCGAATGGCTGATTCGTAAATACAAAGTGCTGACTCCGAAAGAAGTCGGTACGCCCGAGCCGGAGCTGCACATTCCGGAAGACCTTGAAACGACAGTTGTGGAGGGTGAAAAGGAACCGACCTATACACCGGAACTTCTAAAAGCCGGCACGATTGTTGCCATCTGTATGGGGCTGGGCGCTGTTTTGTCTCAATACATGGGACAGTACATAACGCTGCCGGCTTACATCGGATCCATGATTGTGGCAGCGTTTGTCAGAAACGTCGGAGACTTCTCCGGCAAATAC
>USHK01000311.1 GCA_900554375.1 uncultured Sutterella sp. | reverse complement strand
TAGCACGCCGTGCCGTCAAAGACACTCCGTTTGAAGGCCTTTCCGATCAATTCGTCGGACCCCTTCTTTACGGTTTTTCTGCTGACCCTGTGGCTCCTGCCAAGGTTATGGCTAACTTTGCCAAGACAAATCCGCAGCTCGTTATCAAGGCTGGTGCAATGCCTAACAACGTCCTCGACGTTGCCGGTGTTGAGAAGCTTGCCACAATGCCGAGCCGCGACGAATTGCTGGCTAAGTTGATGGCCACTATGAACGAACCTGTTGCTAAGTTCGTTCGTACGCTCAACGAAGTTCCCGCACGTTTCGTCAGAACTCTTGCTGCAGTGCGCGATGCCAAAGAACAGGCTGCTGCCTGATTTTGTAAGTTTTAATTTTTAGTTACACAACGTATTGGAGTTACCAAAATGGCTTTGTCCAAAGAAGAAATCCTTGACGCAATCGCGTCCATGTCCGTTCTCGAAGTTTCCGAACTCATCAAAATGATGGAAGAAAAATTCGGTGTTTCTGCTGCTGCAGCTGCTGTTGCTGTTGCTGCTCCTGCTGGTGCCGGTGCTGCTCCTGCTGAAGAAAAAACCGAATTTGACGTCGTTCTGAAAGAAATCGGCGCAAACAAGGTTCAGGTTATTAAGGCTGTTCGTGAACTGACTGGTCTCGGCCTGAAAGAAGCCAAAGACCTCGTCGACGGCGCTCCTAAGACTGTTAAGGAAGGCCTTGCCAAGGCTGACGCTGAAGAGGCCCAGAAGAAACTGGAAGCTGCTGGCGCCAAGGTTGAACTGAAGTAATATTTCGGTTATACTGCAAGGCTCCATTCTTGGAGCCTTGTTTTTTCTTCGGAAAACTTTGAGTGGGTCATGCGTTATGATCCAGCCAAAGTCTTCTGCAGGAGCATAATTTAGACAATTTGAGTTTTGCCGCGCATTGAGCCCTGGTGAGGGTTCGGCGTGGCTATTCGTGTCTGTTATTGCTTTTGGGGAATTTTCTTTTTTTCTCTTTCGAACGGAGCGTTCATGTCGTACTCGTTCACTGAAAAGAAGCGTATTCGGAAAAGCTTTGCTAAGCGTCCGAGCGTACTTGAAGTGCCTTCCTTACTGGAAACGCAGTTGCATTCCTACCACGAATTTTTGCAGGCAGATGTTCCCGCTGCAGAGCGTCGTGATGAAGGATTGCAGGGTGCATTTAAATCCATCTTCCCAATCGTCAGCCATAACGGTTTGGCCCGGCTTGAATTCCAGGAATATATTTTAGACGATCCTGTCTTTGATGTCTCTGAATGCCAGCTTCGCGGATTGAATTATTGCTCTCGTCTCAGAGCAAAAGTCCGTCTTGTTATTTTTGACAGAGACCAACCCAAGCAGTCTACTGTAAAAGAGATCCGCGAGTCAGAAGTTTACATGGGTGAAATCCCTTTAATGACGAAAAAGGGATCTTTTATCATCAACGGTACCGAGCGCGTTATTGTATCTCAGCTTCATCGTTCTCCTGGCGTATTTTTTGAGCACGATCGCGGCAAGACACACAGCTCCGGAAAACTGCTGTTCAGCGCCCGTATTATTCCGTACCGCGGCTCTTGGCTTGACTTTGAATTCGATGCGAAAGACATTCTTCATTTCCGCATCGACCGTCGCCGCAAGATGCCCGGAACCATCATGCTCAAAGCACTGGGCATGACACCGGAAAGCATTCTGAAGCAGTTCTACGAATTCGATCACTACACACTGACCCAGGACGGCGCCACGCTTGAGATCATTCCGTCTCGTCTCCGCGGCGAAATTGCCGCCTTTGATATTAAAGATCCGGAAGGCAAAGTTATTGTTGCTAAGGATAAGCGTATCAATGCCCGTCACGTTCGTGAAATCGAAAAACTCGGCATTACCGAACTTCCTGTCCCGCTTGACAACCTCATCGGTAAGGTCATCGCTACGAATCTGTATGACGAAGATTCCGGTGAAGTCGTTGCCAACGCCAACGATGAAATTACTCCGGAACTTCTTGAGAAGATCCGCGAACACGGCATCGACTCCTTCGACACGCTGTACATTAACGAACTGAACCGCGGTCCGTACATCTCTGATACTCTGAGACTGGATGAAACCCCTGATCAGCTGTCCGCACGTATTGCGATCTACCGCATGATGCGTCCGGGCGAACCGCCTACAGAAGAAGCTGTTGAGACTCTTTTCCGCCGTTTGTTCTTCGATCCCGAAACATACGATCTGTCTCGCGTCGGCCGCATGAAGATTAATTCCCGCTTCAACCGCGGAACAGAAACCGGTCCGATGACGCTTGAACCGGAAGACATCATCGATACGATGAAAGCTATCGTCCAGCTTCGCAACGGTGAAGGCCAGGTTGACGATATTGACCACTTGGGCAATCGTCGCGTTCGCTGTGTCGGTGAATTGACGGAAAACCAGTTCCGTTCCGGTCTTGTTCGTGTAGAGCGTGCCGTTCGTGAACGTTTAGGTCAGGCCGAATCCGACAACCTGATGCCTGTCTCTTATACACATCTGACGCTGCCGACGACTCCTTACGTGTAGA
>USHK01000310.1 GCA_900554375.1 uncultured Sutterella sp. | reverse complement strand
GTCGTCGGCAGCGTCAGATGTGTATAAGAGACAGCATATGTACTTCGCAGATTGCTTCTGGATCGTTTAATTATGCGAAACCCAGACCTTCTAAGACCAACACTGCGGCCTATTTAGATTTTTCATCTCCGCGCCCTAAGAATTTTCAGAATTCTTTCCCGACGACCATCGCGGCGATGAAAGTTGATCAAGATGCAATTCCTATGAGGCATGGGACTCCGGAAACTAAGGCTGAGACGCCAAAAGGACCTCAGCCGCTCGGACGGGCCGTCGGACAAGTTTGCGGAACTTTTATCATTGCTGAAAATTCAACCGGTATGGTTCTTGTGGATATGCATGCCGCTCACGAGCGCATTCTTTACGAACGCCTCAAGAAGAGTTTTGACGAGCGCAAGATGCCGATGCAGGACATGCTTATTCCTTTGGTTTTTACAGTGTCTGCCGAGCAGATGGCGACATTCGAAGATGCGCGCGAAGAGCTGGTGCAGCTCGGCTTGGAGCTTAGCGCCGTAGGACCGAACCAGCTGAGTTTGCGGAGTGTTCCGCAACTGATGATTAACCAAATCTCGCAGGCAGGACCGACGATTGTTCGGGAAGTACTGGATGATTTTCGTGAGTATGGAAAGAGTTCGGCGATGACCGAAAAGCGTAACGAAGTGCTTTCACGCATGGCCTGTCACGCAGCAGTTCGAGTGAATCGCATCTTAACGATTGAAGAGATGGATGCAATTTTGCGACAGATGGAAGAAACAGAACGCGCAGATGAATGTAACCACGGCCGACCTACCTGGATTCAACTGACGGCTAAAGAGTTAGACGGCTTCTTCATGAGAGGTAAATGATGGCGACAGATCCACAAGCTATCTTGCTGCTGGGGCCGACCGCCAGTGGAAAGACTGCCTTAGCCCTTCGTTTGGCTGCGGAGATTCCCAGCGAGATTGTTTCCATTGATTCGGCCTTGGTTTATAGACATATGGACATTGGTACGGCAAAACCCACAAAAGAAGAGTTGGCCGCTGTTCCTCATCATCTGATCGATATCATTGAACCGACAGAAAGTTACTCCGCTGCGGATTTCGCAGAGGACTGCGTGCGTCTGGTGGGAGAAATTCGAAGCCGTGGCAGAGTTCCTCTCATCGTGGGGGGGACCATGCTGTATGCTAAAGCTGTCAAGGAGGGTCTCTCTCCGCTCCCCTCTACCGACCCAGCCGTTCGGGAGAAGATCGGAGCCGAGCTGAGCGAAAAAGGCTTGCCGGAACTTTATGAAAGATTAAAGTCGGTGGACCCAAAAACCGCAGACCGTTTAGCGCCGGCCGATAAACAACGCATCACGAGGGCGCTAGAAGTTTTTGAGATGACAGGAAAACCAATCTCCGAATTTACAGCTCAGAAGGGAGAGCCGCTCCTGAACCTCAGTTCCTATGCACTGCTTCCTCCGGATCGGGCTGTGCTCCATGCGAAGATTGCAGAGCGTTTTAACCTAATGATTAAAAACGGTTTTTTAGACGAGGTAAAGAAACTGATGGAAATGCCGGGCATGCATGCCGATCTTCCGAGCATGCGTTCTGTGGGCTATCGTCAGGCTTGGAATTATCTTTCCGGATTAACGCCGTTTGAGGTATTCAAAGAAGCCGGAATCGCAGCAACCCGACAGCTGGCGAAACGTCAGATGACCTGGATGCGCTCCATGCGGGATACGGTGCTTCTCAATCCAGACGAGAAGGACGTCTCGTTGACCGTGCTAAAAAAAGAAGCCGAACAAATTTTGTCCGGCTTGAACACATAATGTGAGTAACTTAGAACGTTGGGAAGAGTTTCTCTTCCTTGGAGCTCAAGCCCTTGAGCAGAGCTAGGCCGGCTGTTCCGTGTCTGCCGAGAATAGAAACGTTTGCGAGGTGCTTGCCGTTTCCGGAGATGAAGACGATGGCGTGCATCCTGTTATTGGCGCTGACGTAAGCGAAGCGATAAGCATTTTGGCCGGGGATTTGAACCGGATTCCCTAGAACTCTCATTCCCTGCTGCTTGTAATTATTAGCCATGATCTGCGCAGCATCTTTCGGAGCTTTATCCGAAGGAATAACAGTAATGAGAACGCCTTCTCCGGCTTTGCGGCTGGCGAATAAAGCTGCAAAAGTGTTCGGCGGGACAGAGCCCGGCTGCATTTTCTGCTGAGCCCAGTCTCCGGTCAACGGTAAAGAAAAGTAAGGACAGGTGAAATCAGCAGCGGCGGCAGGAAGGCAGAAAAAAGCTGCACAGGCGGCAACGGCCGAAGTAAAAGCGAAAAATTTTCTTCTTAGCACGATGAATATCCTTGGGTGATTTGTAACAATTTATGTCTTATTGTAGTTCGTTTAATATGAAAAAGCGCCGGTTGACCGACGCTTTTTATAACAAACACTCAAATGGGCTAATTACCGGATGCCACGTTCAAGACATTCCCTTCTAAGTCCTGTCGAGAGCCGCTGTTGAGTTTTGCGCGTTCCTTGTCGCGAATTTCTTCAGCCCGCTCACCGACCCAGTAATTGGCGTTCTTGATGC
>USHK01000309.1 GCA_900554375.1 uncultured Sutterella sp. | reverse complement strand
TACGAGATTCATGAGCGTCTCGTGGGCTCGGAGATGTGTATAAGAGACAGGCCTCGTGTAGTCTCAGTTGTTTCTGGTATTGGAGTGGTGTTGTTCCGGTCAAGGCCTTAAATTGTCGGTTGAAACTCGACAACGAGAGATTAGAGGCATCCGCCAGTCTCCCGATTCGAATACTCTCTTTGTAGTCTTTTTTGAGAACGTCTATCGCCTTTGTGATTTTCGAGACACGGGAATCCGGCGAAACTATCTCTAACGCCCAACTGCCTAAATCTGAGGCAAGAAGCCGCAGCATGAGTTCCTCGTAATACAGTCTGTCCAACGGAATGCCGTTTTGCTCTTTCTCTAAGAGGCTGCTCATCCGTGCAAACGCGAGAAGAAAATCGTTGTCTGCCTGAGATACGGCCATAGCAGAGCTGTCGGCCTCCTCAAAAGCATCGAAGCCGTACCGTCGTGCAACATCCGAGAGAATCAGGGGATCGAGCGTCAGCACGATGGAGAGGAACGGTCTTTCAGAAGAAGCTTCCTGAACAATAGTCCTCGAGGATAGGCTTAAGTTCGTTATGACAATGTCGCCGGCCGTGTAAGTAAAGGATTTGTCGGCAATATAAGTCTTTTTAGTGCCTTGAAGAATGAGCGCGAGGTAAGGTTCGTTGAAAGAGAGTTTTTGGCCTTGCTGTACTCTGCGGACAACATTGAGCTTGGGGACGGTCGTTCCTAGAAAACCTGTTCTTTTTCCAGCTTCTGTGATGACAGAAGTTCTAAGGTGGTCAAGGATTTCTTCTTTCGACGGTCTGAGTATCGACATGGAACCTCCTTGACAGAAATTAGTAAAAGAATGGCGAAGATTTGATAGAGCCTATTTTCCTTGATTTCTAAAATTTTCACATGGTTAGAAACCAGAAACGACAAGTTAATTCACGGTATTACGACCTTTGTTTGGCCTTGTTTCTGGGTGGAAACAAATAGGAGAAAGCAATGAAGAATTTGGTTCTGTTCGGAATATTCAGCTTGGCGGCGCTCAGCGTGAATGCTCAGGAGTTGTTGATGTCCGAGCCGCAGGATGGCTGGGTTCATTACAGCACGAGTCAATACGGCGGCAAAATCAGTGAGAAATACACTCAGGGTCCAGTCCTTGAAGCCGTCCAATCCGGTAAGCCCCTCCCTTACGGTTCTGCCGTCGTCGGAATCGAATATGAGGACGAAGGCGGTCGAAAAGGACGCCTGATTCGCTTCATCCAGATGGAAAAGGTCCCTGACTTCGGAAAGAGTGTTCCTCAGAGCTTCCGCAACGGGGACTGGCAGTATTCTTCATTTACGCCGCAGAAGCGTTTAATCACGGATGATCCGGTACAGCGGTGTATGTCCTGTCATAAAAGAGCCTCGGATACGGAATTTATCTTCGGGTTCGATTCTATGAAAGCGTTTTCGGAGAACCGATAATGTTCGGCAGAAGAATTTTCCTGCTTGGAGCAGCCTACTTCATGGTGGGCTTCACGAGGCCGTCTGGGGCAGCAGAGTCGAGAACGTTGGTTGCTTTTTTTAGCCGACTTCCTGAAATGCCTTCCGGCGCCGACGCTGTTACTCACGCTACGGCGTCTACAGGAAACGTGGAGGAGGCAGCAAAAACGATCGGAGCGCTGACCGGTGCTGACCTTTATGCCATTCGGTCATCAAGAAAATATCCCGTCCTTCATCGACAGAACTCTATTGAAGCAAAGAAAGAACTTGATGAAAATGCGAGACCGCCACTGAGCAGTCCGAGCGTTGATCTGTCAAAGTATTCAACCGTGTTCATTGGGTTTCCGATTTGGTGGTATCAGGAGCCGATGATTGTGCGCTCCTTCCTTGAAAAATACGACTGGCAGGGAAAAACGGTTATACCTTTTTGCGTATCTATGGAGGTTGGAATCGATCGCGCAGAAAACAATATCAAGAGATTTTGCAAAGGCGCAAGGGTCTTATCCGGGAGGCGCTTTGAGAGCGGTCAGACCGTTTGTCCTGATGAAATTACAGCGTGGCTGAAGACAATCCAAAAGGAGAACGAATAATGAAAAGAAGAATATTTTTAGGAGCATTAGCGATGGCATCAGCAACACCACCATTATTTGCCCAGCAGGAGAAGTCTGTCTTTCCTGTAGAGATCAAAATCAGTGGGAAGCCCTACCAAGCGGTCCTTTTCGACAATGCCACGGGCAGAGCGATTCGGTCTCAGCTTCCTCTAAAGATGAAAATGGCAGACCTGTACGGCCGAGAACTTTGCTATCGATTCAGAGCCCCGCTTCCGACGGACAACGTTGCTTATACAAGTTATAAGGTCGGCGAAATAGTCTATTGGCCGCCTAGACACAGTTTTGTGATCATGTATGCACAAAACGGAGAAATGTTTGATATGCAAAAATTCGGCAAACTCCTCTCACCGTTGCCTACTCATTGGTCGGGAGATGTTGAAATCGAAATTGCAGCCGGAAACTGATTAAACGGGGAGCAATCGGCAGTTGAGGACTAAATTCCTTTGCCGCCTTCTCTCGGCAGATAAAGGT
>USHK01000308.1 GCA_900554375.1 uncultured Sutterella sp. | reverse complement strand
AGAGACAGTCATAGGAGAGTAGGAATCTTTCCCATTCGTCTTTGAGCTGGTAAATCTTTCTCGGGTCGATCTTATCGCGCCGATAAGCTCCTCTGTAAATGTCCTTGTTGTTGTGCAAAAGACAGGCTTCAGTAAGTTCCAGTTCGTACTTTTTGAGCGTACCGTTTTGCTCCTTATCGGTTTCTGTTAACGCCCAAGTTTGAAAACACGATCTTGCTGTGGCGTGTTCATTTATAAGATCAGACTTGAGCTTTTCGTCCCCCCACAGATATCCTTCTTTAAGCTCGTTTCGATGGAAGGTTAATCTCATAAATCTGTTGATAGCGTTTTCGTCGATGGGCTTGAATCCTTCAAAAGATTTGTTCTTTTTACTGATGTTGGGAAACACATAAGGCGTTACGTAACCATTAGCCTCTTGTTCCTGCTTCTGTTGTAACAAAATTTCTTTAAAGGAGCCTCCAAAATATACCGTTCGTTCATCTTCCGAGGCTTTTTTGTCTTTGTTATTTTCCACGGGGATGATGAAATACCCGTTTGGAGTACTGTTCAAATGAACGTCTTCCCATTTTAGAAGTCTTATGGGCTTAGACCTGCATCCCGAAAATATGCAAGCCGTTATGATCGTAGAGGTCAATGTATCGTACCGAAGAAGCCTTGTTAGGAGCACGGGGAGCGCTTTGAAATTTGGCGCTGAATAATGAGCTCTTTTTGCCTTTCCTATTTCGATGCTGGGCTTGAGCTGAGCTTTCAATGCGTCATTTATTGGGCTTGTAAATTCGTTCCCAGTCTTAAAAGAGTAGTCATTAAAGAGCCTTCTGAGGTAACTAAGACATTTTCCTGCTGTATCAAAGTGGTCGATGTACAAGGGAGAAAACAGAACAAACAGCTCATATTGGCTGATTGAGCGGATTGGTCTATTTCCGAGTTTAGAAATCACATGGCGATTAAATCGATCAAAACGTCTTTTCTGTTCCCTTGGAGGCTTATCTCCCCAAGCGTTGCCTTTCTGAATCACTTCGCCTTTCCATTCTTTGTAGACTTCTGAAAGCGTTATTCCTTTCTTCTTGTTTTGATTGTGTTCTTCTATGGCTCTGAGTCGCTTTTCTCTTGCAATTTTATTGGGGTCGTCTCCACGCTCTAAGTACTCTCGATCTAAAGAGTAATCGGGCATAACCGCTCCAAGATTGGATTGCTTGTATGTCTTTGTATTGAGCTTGCCGTTGTACTTGAAGCGTAATTCATACTTTAAGGCCGTTTTCTTGCCGTTAAAACGCGCATAGAGACTTTTAAAGCCTTTTATTTGAATGCGTGTTTTTCCAGTCTGAATCAATTCCGCTGTTAATTTCTTCTCTGTTTCTTTGAAAAAGTCGCTCATAGTTGGCTCCTTTAGGCTTCAGATTATGGGATTTGACATAACCATATTAACCTACCTTTTAACCTACTGAAAAGGAGCTTGATTGACTGAGTAGGAAGGTTAATCCGATGTTGAGATTGAATATAATTAATTGATTTATAAAGAAAAACCGAACTATAAAAGCTCGGTTTTAAATGTATCTTGGTGCGGGTGGACGGACTCGAACCGTCACGTCGATGACACTAGAACCTAAATCTAGCGCGTCTACCAATTTCGCCACACCCGCAGGAAGAGGCATTGTACCTGAGATCACGACGAAGGAAAAGTTGAAATAGATTTCGTTTGATTAATTCGACACTTTTTGATCTGAAACAACCGAGGATAATTAGGCAGAGATCTTTCCTTACAGATTCAAACGACTCCTTGCAGATGGCGTTTAGGGTTAACCTTTGGAATCCTCGTAAAGTTGGGTGAATTAAATGCTTACCAAAAAATAAATCAAACTCATTAAGGCTACAGTTCCTGTCCTCCGCGAACACGGAGTTGCTCTTACTTCTCATTTCTACAAGAGGATGCTTTCTCACAATCCTGAACTGATGCAAATCTTCAACATGGGCCATCAGCGCGCCGGCTTCCAGCAGCAGGCTTTAGCGGAGGCTGTCCGGGCTTATGACGAGAACATTGAAAACCTTCAGCCGCTTTTAGGTGCTGTCGCTCATATCGCTAACAAGCACGTTTCCGTCGGCATCCGCGCCGAACACTATCCTATCGTTGGCAAGCGCCTAATTGCTTCTATCAAGGAAGTGCTCGGGGATGCGGCAACGGACGAACTCATAGACGCCTGGACAGCAGCTTGCGCACAACTCGCCGACATCCTCATCGGTACAGAAAAAAGCATTTACGACAAAAACGCAGTTGCCGAAGGCGGCTGGACCGGCTGGCGGTTTTTCAAAGTTGCAGAAAAATCCAAGCAGACAGATCACGTCGCTTCTTTCAAGCTTGTTCCGGTCGACAACAGCAAGATGCCGGAAGTCAAAGCAGGCCAGTACATTTCCGTTCGCGTGTTCGTGAAGGACCAGGATCAGATCCAGCCGCGTCAGTACACAGTTGTTAAGGCTGACGCCACTTCCCTGACAATCGCAGTCAAGAAGATCGAAGTTGCTGAGAAGTCTCCTGCCGGTATGGTTTCCAACACTCAGCAC
>USHK01000307.1 GCA_900554375.1 uncultured Sutterella sp. | reverse complement strand
CGAGATTCATGAGCGTCTCGTGGGCTCGGAGATGTGTATAAGAGACAGCTCCCCGGCGGCTCTCATGTCACACTTCAGTCGGCTCTGGATATAACTAAGAGGAAGATCAATGAGCAGGAATTCGAGGAGCAGACAAGTAAGATGGAAAACTCTTCTCGTTTAATTACACTTGGTGAGATGGCTTCCACCATTACACATGAAATTAATCAGCCGCTCACTGCCATTACTGCTTACGCCAATACGGCACTAGAAGTCATTGACAGAGCCTCTGAAGTCAACAAAGCACAGGTACTGGAGATTTACAGAAAGATTGCCAACCAGGCGGCTCGTATTGACAAAATTATTAAAAACATTAGAGCGTTTGCAAAACGCCGTCCGACGACACTCGAGTGCGTTTCTCTGAACAGCGTCTTTTCCGACACCATGGAACTCGGACGCCTCATCGAGAAAAAATACGCAGGTGTTCATGTGGTTTATGAGCTTCCGGCAGTCGTACCGGATGTGATTTGCGACCCTGTGCAGATCATGCAGATCCTGATGAACCTCATCCGTAACGCGGCCGAAGCAATTCTGGAACACGGCAGTGAAGACAAAACCATTACAGTAAGCGCTAAAGTCGGTGCAAAAGATGTCGAGCTGTCGGTAGGAGACCATGGTCCCGGGATAAGCGATACGATGAAGGCGAGCTTGTTCACACCCTTCTTTTCTACTAAGAAAAATGGCCTCGGTCTCGGACTGAGCACCTGTCAGACAATTGCAGAATCGCATAACTCTCGACTTCGAGTGAGGGATAACGAGGGCGGAGGCACTGTCTTCTTTTTCGACTTGAAGATTTGCTCCCTTAAAGATTCCGAGAATCAGAAACAAAATTAATTGTGTATCTAATTAAGGAGATACGCCTTCTGTGCTACCCAGGGGTGTGATTAAGTTATATAATATCTTCACGTGATACGTGGTATCTCAGTCCGCGATTCTTATCCTCCTTTAGATTAAGATAATGGATTGCTTGTAAAAATATATTAATTAGAAAGGCACATGATGATTCAGATGACCTCGAAACCCTACACTCAGGAATCTCCGGATACCGCCGGTGTTGTGTATATCGTTGAAGACGACGAAGCCGTACGTGATTCTCTCAAGTGGCTTCTCGAAGCTTCAAGCTACCGTGTTGAACTTTTCGAAAGCGGTGAAATGTTCCTCGCCAAATTCGACCCGAATGCTATCGCTGTTCTCGTCCTAGACGTCAGAATGCCCGGCATGAGCGGGTTGGAAGTTCAGGAACATCTTATCGCCCGTAAGTGCGACATTCCTATTATCTTTATTTCCGGTCACGGCGATGTCTCCATGGCCGTCTCCACCTTGAAAAAAGGTGCCGTTGACTTCATTGAAAAACCCTTTGACCAGGCAGCCCTGCGCTCCTTGATTGAAAGAATGCTTCAGGAAGCCCGTCAACGCAAGGTTAAAGCCGAACAGCGCTCTTTGAATGACGCTCTTTTAAGCAAACTGACTCCGAGAGAACAGCACGTACTTGAAAGAATTGTAAGCGGGCGTCTGAATAAGCAGATTGCGGCGGACCTCGGCATCTCGATTAAGACCGTTGAAGCGCACCGTGCATCTATTATGGACAAGACTAATTCCGGCACAGTTGCTGATCTAATGCGTGTCGTGATGAATGCAAACAGACCCCCTGTCAAAGACTCAGGTTCTATGAGATAGTCTTATAGACAGTGTCATAAAGGAAGGCGCCGCCTTCCTTTTTTTGCGCTTTGCTTCTTAAGGACAGAAGTTTTGTTACTCGTTCTTGTGAGCAACAGGTTTCGTCGATCTGAATATCCTTACAATGATTCGATCTTACTTACTATCTTTTAAGAACAATGAACGCAAAAGTTATCGATGGAAAAGCACTGGCCCAGTCCATTCGAGCTGCCTTGAAAGAAAAGGTAGAACAATTCAAATTAAATTCCAGAGCCCCTGGCCTGACCGTCATTCTTGTCGGTGACAACCCGGCGAGTCAGGTTTATGTCCGCAACAAGATCAAAGCGTGTTCCGATGTCGGGATTATTTCCAAATTAGAAAAACTTCCCGCGGATACTTCCGAAGAGCAGCTCTTGACTCTGTTGGAAGCGCTCAACGCAGATGATTCCGTTGACGGAATCTTGGTTCAGCTTCCTCTCCCTAAACATATCAACGAACAAAAAGTCATCGAAACGATACGTGCAGATAAAGATGTTGATGGTTTTCACGTTGCCAATGTGGGCTCTGTCGTCACCGGAATCGGAGGCTTCCGCAGCTGCACACCTTACGGCGTCATTAAAATGCTCGAATCCGTTGACTATCCGCTGACCGGCGCCAATGCTTTGGTCATCGGCAGAAGCAACATCGTCGGTAAACCTATGGCGATCATGCTGCTCGAGAAAAATGCGACCGTCACCGTTGCGCACAGTAAAACTAAAAATCTAAAAGAACTCGCTCGCCAAGCCGATGTTATCGTGGCCGCTGTCGGCAAAGAAAAAGTGGTCACCGCCGATATGGTCAAACCTGGTGCCGCAGTCATCGAC
>USHK01000306.1 GCA_900554375.1 uncultured Sutterella sp. | reverse complement strand
ATCTACACGTAAGGAGTCGTCGGCAGCGTCAGATGTGTATAAGAGACAGGGAAATATTCGACAATGTCGCTTAATGACCCCCATTGGGGCCGCAAAGGCTCGGAGGACGACTCCTCCCAAAAAGAAAATCAGATCAAAGAGCCTCCCAAAGAGACTGATGAAGAACCGAGAAAAGCAGAACCGAGCAAAAATGAAATGCCCGGACGCTTTGCTCAGAACAACAATGACGGAGATTTGGAAGAGCTTTGGAAGCAGTTCAACGATCGACTGAACTCGATGCTGGGCAACAAAGTCAATCCAAATCGCAATGCTCAAAAAGAAGAGTCGTCAGCGTCCTCTCAGGCCCAGAATCAAAAAGACGAAGACTACGACTTTGACGAACCTCCGCTGCGTAAAGACCACGAATTTAAAAATCAGCAAAATTCGTTTGGCAGCGGCGGAAGTGGAAACGGCGGCTCAGGTGGAAACCCGTTCCCGCAGTTTAAAGTCCCGTCTTCCTTCTCCGGGGGAATGGCTATCTCTGCGATTGTGATCGCTTTAGCTGCATGGCTTGCCTCGGGCTTTTATATTGTTCCTGAAGGTCAGAACGGCGTTGTTACGACATTCGGTCGCTATACCGAAAGCACCAATGCTGGTTTTCGCTGGCATCTGCCTTACCCGATCCAAGATGTCTCGTTAGTGGACGTTTCCTCCGTCCGTAAGGCCGAAATCGGCCTAAGGGGCGGTACACAGCGTCTTAAAGAAGCGCTTATGCTCACCGACGATGAAAACATCGTCGACGTGATGTTCAATGTCCAGTATCGAATCAAACAGGGCAACGGCGCTGAGGAATTCTTGTTCCGCACTCGCGATCCGATGGGTGCAGTGGTTCAGACAGCTGAATCCGCGATGCGCGAAGTTGTTGGCCGCAAGAAGATGGATAGTGTTTTATTCGAATCCAAGCAGGAAATTGCAGAAGAAGTTAAAAAGCTGATGCAGGAAATGCTGGACCGCTACCACTCCGGCATCCAAGTTTTGTCTGTAGCCATTCAGAACGCTCAGCCCCCTGAGCAGGTGCAGGCGGCCTTCAATGACGCAGTAAAGGCCGGTCAGGACCGTGAACGCCAGATTAACGAGGGCGAAGCTTACGCAAATGATGTCGTTCCGAAGGCTCCCGGTCTTGCGGAACGCCTTCGTCAAGAGGCTGAGGCTTATAAGTCGAGAGTTGTCTCTCAGGCAGAAGGTGATGCCAACCGCTTCAACCAGGTTTACGCACAGTATGAAAAGGCGCCCAAAGTGACGCGGGACCGCATGTACGTAGACACCATGCAGCAGATCTTCAACAACACTACGAAGGTCATGGTTGACAACAAGTCTTCCAACAATTTGCTGTACCTGCCGTTAGATCAGCTCGCCAAGCGAGCAGCTCCGGCTTCGGCCCCGGCTCCGGCTCCTGCAGCATCCGCGCAGTCTACTGTTCCGGTCTCTCCAGTTCAGCAGACCCACAACTTACCCGGCGGAGATCAGCCCCCGTTAACTCCGGACGCAAGCCAGCCAGCTTCCCGTCTTTTATCCCGCACTTTGAGATAAGGACAGAAAGATGAAGAAATTACTTACCTTAGTTATTGTTGTTCTTTTCGGTGCTTTGCTCGCAAGAACCTGTCTTTATACGGTCAATGAACGCGAGTACGCCTTAGTGTTCATGCTCGGAGAGTTAAAGAGCGTTGTCTCAACACCCGGTCTGCACGTTAAATTGCCCGCACCGCTGCAAAACGTCGTCTATTTGGACAAGCGAATTCTCACGATTGATACCCCGGCAGCCGACCTGGTTCAGACGAGTGAGAAGAAGAATCTCATGATCGATTCCTATGTTAAGTGGCGCATCAATGATCCGCGCCGCTACTGGGTTTCTTTCCAAGGCAGCGAACGTGCTGCTGAGGACCGCATGTCCGCTCTGCTTCGCGACGTGCTGAACCAAGTGGTCAACCGTCGTACGGTTAACGACATTACTTCCAGCGACAGAGCCCGCGCAATGGCTGAAATTTCTGAAGCACTTCAAAAACGTGTTTCTGATCTCGGAATTGAAGTTGTTGACGTCCGACTCAAGAGAGTGGATTTCACGCCGGAAATTTCAGAGTCCGTCTATCGCCGTATGGAAGCCGAGCGTAAACGCGTAGCTAGTGAAGAGCGCTCTAAGGGTGCGGCCGAAGCTGAAAAGATCAAGGCGGATGCCGATCGTCAAAGAACGGTTGTCTTGGCCGAAGCATATCGTGATGCGCAAAGTATTAAAGGTTCCGGTGATGCTCAGGCCAACGAGCTTTACGCCAAGGCTTTCAACAAGGACCCTGAGTTCGCGAAGTTCTACCGCTCGCTGGACGCTTACCGTCAATCCTTTAACAAACCTCAGGATATGATGGTTGTGGATCCGAGTAGTGAATTCTTTGATTATCTGAAGAATTCCCGCGGTGAAGTTCAATCGAACAAACAACCGTAATTTTTTGTGATTTAAACCTATGAAGGCCTTCTTGTACGTATTGGGTCTGTCTCTTATACACATCTGACGCTGCCGACGACTCCTTACGTGTAGAT
>USHK01000305.1 GCA_900554375.1 uncultured Sutterella sp. | reverse complement strand
TACGAGATTCATGAGCGTCTCGTGGGCTCGGAGATGTGTATAAGAGACAGCGAGTTCGACTTTAAAACGATTGCAGTCGAATATTTCGGAGACAGCGTTACGCCGATCCAACAGGCAGCGACGATTCTTCGTTTGCACTCTAATCCGGTTTATTTCTACCGAAAAGGCCGCGGCAAATACCGTAAGGCACCGGCCGAGACGCTGAAGCTGGCGTTGGCTGCGATCGAAAGAAAGAAAAAGCTTGAAGAGCAGAAAGACGCCTATGTTCAGATGCTCATCGAAGAACATAAGGCGCCGACCGAGATTGCTAATAAAGCTATTGAGCTCTTGGTTCGTCCCGACAAGAACTCAATTGAGTGGAAGGCCTTGAATGAAGCCAGCGACAAACTCAGCTGCATGCCGCTTCGCCTGCTGCTAGATGTCGGTGCGATCCCGAACGCTTGGCGCTGGCACGTCGAAAGCTTCTTCATGATTAATTTTCCGAAAGGAAAGAATTTCCCGGAAAATCTCTCTAAGCCTCATCGTGAAGCACATGACGAGCTTCCTCTCTCGGATGCAGTTGCCTTCTCTATTGACGACTCGGAAACCACGGAAATTGATGATGCCTTGTCTGTGACACCGTTGGAAGACGGGAAGACTCGGGTCGGTATTCATATTTCCGCGCCGGGCCTGGGCATTCAGCCGGGGTCGGACATCGATTTGGTCGCTCGGGAAAGAATGTCGACTGTCTACGCGCCGGGTCTTAAGACCACGATGCTCCCGAAAGAGTGGGTGGCAGCCTTCTCTTTGGACGAAGGACTGCTCTGTCCGGTCGTTTCTTTGTACGCCGTTGTCGATAACGAAACGCTTGCCGTTCTCTCTACGGATACGCGTCTGGAACGCATCAAAATCGAAAAGAATCTGCGTTACGACTTGATCGCGGATAAGGTGACGGAAGAAGCCATTCAAGAGGGTAACCTTCCGGTTCCATATGGGCCCGAACTTATCTGGCTTTGGAAGTTTGCTAAGAAATTGCTGAAGGATCGCGAAGAGGTTCGCGGCAGACCCGAACCTGTCGGCCGTATCGATTGGTACTTTAGTCTGAAGGGTGAAGACGAGAATGCAGAAATCGAACTGAAGGGACGCCGCAGAGGAGATCCTCTGGACCTGCTCGTGGCCGAAATGATGATTTTTGCGAACTCGACCTGGGGCGGATGGCTGGAAGAAAGGGACGTTGCCGGTATCTACCGTTCCCAGCGAATGGGCCGCGTCAAGATGACGAGTGTTCCCGGACCGCACGACGGCATCGGCGTTCCTTACTATGCCTGGTCAACTTCTCCGCTGCGCCGCTATGTTGACATGGTTAACCAGCGCCAGATTATTGCGACGCTTAAAGGCGAAAAAGCCCCGTATCGCAATAATGACTCCGAGCTCTTCTCGATTATCTCGACGTTTGATTCTAATTATTCAGCTTTCAATGACTTCCAATCTCGCATGGACCGCTACTGGTCGATGCGATGGATTGAGCAGGAAGGCATCAATGAGCTCAAGGCCACAGTGGTTAAAGGGGACCTTGTCAGAATTGAAGGTCTGCCGATGGCTCAGCGCGTGCCCGGATTGCCTGAACTCCCCCGCGGTCAGAGTGTTCTGATGAAGGTTTTGAATCTCGACTACCTGTCCTTAGTTATGGAGTGCAGCCTGATTAAAGTGCTGAACGAAAGCCACGAGGAAGATTTAGAAGAGGAAGAGATCGAAGCCGAAGTTGAGGCACCCGAAGCAGTGCCCCCTGAAGAACCTCAGGCCGGAGGCGTCGATCCCGGGACTGAAGCTCAGGCGTGAGGGATGGCAAACCGCCCTTCTATACCGTAAAGACATGAGGTAAGATTTAGAAAAGAAATCTTGAAAGGATTCATCAATATGAAGCAGGTTACCAAATTAGGAGTTGTGGGTAATCCCATCGGACATAGTCTCTCTCCGGAAATCCATTTAATGTTTGCCCAGCAATTCGGAGACGAGATTTCCTACGATAAAGTTGAAATCCCGCTCGGCGAATTCGAGAGTGCCATCGGCGAAATGATCGACGAGGGGTATCACGGACTCAATGTCACGATTCCTTTCAAGTTAGACGCTTTCCGCTGCTCAACAAAATGCTCGTCTCAGGCTCGTCAGTCTCGAGCCGTGAATACGCTCACTTTCCATAGCAATAAGATCCTGGGCGAAAACACGGACGGCACGGGCTTCATTCGTGATTTGGAAGAACGTCTGAAGTTCTTTGTTGAACATAAAAAGATTCTTATCCTCGGCGCCGGCGGCGGTGTTCGCGGCATTCTTCCTGCCCTGATGGAACGTATGCCGAAGTCTGTGACCGTAGCCAACCGTTCCGCTTCTCGCGCGCAGGAGCTTTGTGACGAATTCGGTATCCAAAGTATTCTCTACGATGAAACCGGCTCAGAGTCTTACGACTTGATCGTCAACGCAACTCCGACAAGCCTTCAAAATAAAGCTCCGTTGGTCTCTCCTTTCGCTTTTGACGGATGCGAACTTGCATACGATTTGGTCTATGCAGCCAAACCTACGCCGTTCATGGACTGTCTCTTATACACATCTGACGCTGCCGACGACTCCTTACGTGTAGA
>USHK01000304.1 GCA_900554375.1 uncultured Sutterella sp. | reverse complement strand
TCTACACGTAAGGAGTCGTCGGCAGCGTCAGATGTGTATAAGAGACAGGAGCCATCATAGCCACTTGAAGTGCGGCTTTGCATCCCGGAAGTTCGGTTCCCAGCGGGCAAGAGTAAGCCGTCATATGCCACAATCTAGCGCCCATGGACTGAGCCATTCTTAAACCGTCTCCGGTGTTGCCGGGGTTACCTAAGGCATGGTAGTTTTCGCCCTGAGCATAGGTTCTCAAAGACTCCGGATCAAACTCATAGCCGCCTGTCGTCAAGATCACCGCCTTGTTGGCTTTAATATTGATGTTCTTTCCGTTATTCTTGGCAACTGCACCGACAACCTGCCCATCTTTTTGAATTAACCGAACTGCAGGTGTTTCAAGCATTACAGGGATGTTTCTCTTTTCTTCTACTGCGTAACGATAAAGGTCGAATAAGCAGTCACCGGAGCGTTTCTTTCCGCGGACTCTGTATTTATCGATCACTTCCCAGCCGGGAAGATTCTGGAAACCAGCATGACCATAAACCCAAAGTTCTGTCCCATCTTTGAGACCGGTCATCCAGTCCTTGACTCCCATGATTTCTTTGCAGAAGGTGTTCAGCAGTTCATCATCTTTTTCGGAGTTCGCCAAATCGTAAGTTGCCGTCAGATACTTTAAGGCTGTCGGACCGTCTTGCGGCACCATGAAACCGCCAGAAGAAATAGCAGTATTGCCGCCGGGCTGAGCCATTTTTTCAATGATTAGAACTTTGGAGCCGTGATCATGAGCTTCAATTGCTGCGCAAGCACCGGCGCCGCCGTAACCGATTACGAGCACATCGGTTTCTTTATCCCATTTTGTATCTGCATCTGCCTGTTTAGCGTGAGCAGCGGACATAAACGGAACCGCTGCAGAAGCAGCCAAACCGGAAAGAAGCGTACGTCTTTTTAACTGCATAACATTCTCCTTGAGAAAATAAGAATGAATTTTGTTAAGGTACTTTGGCTTTGAATTCGTGACATTGGTCGCAAGCGAGCCGAGAAGGTTTGTGGCCTTGATGGCATTCGATGCAATTTATCTGGCCAAGATGCGTATCGTGATAATTGATATCACCGCCGTCAGTCTGAGCGGCCAGCTTTTCGTAGCTGCCTCCGTGGCACTTGAGGCAATAATCCATTTGAATTTGAGCATTAGGTACGGATTTGCCATGACATGCTTCGCAAGGAATTTGTTTGGCTACGTGTCTATCTGCCAAATATTTAGGAGTATCCGAAGCGATGGCGGAACAAGGAATCCCGGATAAAACGACCAAAATCGAAATAGCGTTCAATATTTTCATATTTCAACCTTGAGCGGGTTTGAGAGTATCGGAGCTATGTTTTTTATCTTAAGCTCGACTTAAGGAAGTGTAATCCTGAGGTTGGAATATGTAAATAGCTAATCATTCTTAAACAGGCCTACGGCGCGTGGATCGGTTACTATGATGTTTTGAGGAAGGACTAGAAGTGGGAGACTAAACCTGAGTTGATAGCTTGGCTAAGACAATGCGCGGTGGATATTTTTAGAATGGAAGTTGATGTGGTATTTAAAAAGCTTCTTTAACTAAACTTTTCCTAGTTTCACTTTATAAGCTAGAAGGTATGACAACTTTTGAACTTTCCCCTTCAATTGAAGAGCTTTCCCAAAAGTTAATTCAATGGGAATAATTATGGGATGTTTAGAAGGAAGATATAAAGATTGCCCTAGAAGGAGTTTTAAAGAATTTTTCCATCAAGCAAACTATTAAAACCGGAATGCAAATAAGAGAAAAGGAACGAGTTGCCTCTTCCCGTTCCCATTCTATTTCCTTTAACTAATCATTTAGTTAGCTAAATGTTTTTGCCAACTTTAAAGCACGAGCAACAGCCTGGTCCATATCGTAATACTTGTAATCACCGAGCCTGCCTAAGAAAGTGACGTTCTTTAAGGATTCCGCTTCTTGAAGATATTTTTCGTAAAGGCGTTTATTTTCTTCGTTGATGATCGGATAGTATCTTTCGTTCTTGCCTGGAATAAAGGCTTCCGGATACTCATAGGAAACGACCGTATTCTGAGATTGAGTATCTAAGAAGTATTTATATTCTCCGATTCTTGTGAAGTCATAGTTATTAGGATAATTAACAACAGAATTGGATTGGAAATAAGGTCTATTAAAAGTTAAGAAATCAAATCTCAAGCTTCTGTAAGGCAGCTGCCCAAATTTATAGTCAAAGAATTCATCGATCGCGCCGGAGAAGAAACAGTGGTCATATTCCTCCAACATGCTTTTATCGAATTCCGTGTTCAGGCGTACTTCGATATGGGGATGATCAACCATCTTCTCGAACATACGGGTATAACCTTCTAACGGAATACCTTGATATTTAGCTTGAAAATAACGATTGTCTCTGCCAACAAAAACAGGAACCCTACCCGTCACCAGAGGGTCCAAATCTTCCGGACGGACATCCCACTGCTTTTCTGTGTAGTGTAGGAAAATTTTTTCGTAGACGTATTCGGCTAGAAACTGAAGATCCGGGTTTTTGCTTTCTCGCAGTTTAAGAATCGGTATTTTTTTATTGAACTCGAATTCGGATAAAAGCGCAGTTATCATCCGTCTGTCTCTTATACACATCTGACGCTGCCGACGA
>USHK01000303.1 GCA_900554375.1 uncultured Sutterella sp. | reverse complement strand
AAGTATTTCCTAGTGGAAAGGCAAGTGCCGACGAAGGGAGAAAAAGGCTTACTTTCACAACATCAGAAGTAAAAATGTTGACTGGCGGAAGCGCCTTTTCTTTCGGATTTGATCCTTATCAGTTGAAAGAAGAGAATTCCTCGCTCTCTGACGAACAATTAAACCAAAAACTCAAAGATCCTCTGTTCGATATCTCGGCTTCTCTTGGAAATACGTCAATTGTTCTCGGGCAAGAGCAAAATGAAATTAAGGCAACAAATAAATCCTATGGGATTCGAGCCCTTGCGCATGCGGTGGTAAACACGAATAACCTTTCCATTATTTCTTTTGTTCCTGATTCCGTTGGCTTATCAGCCGAAGCTTTAAAAGATAACGATGAAGTTTTGGACTGGGACACGGGGGAGGCTGTCGCCAAAATAAATGTAGTTGGCGATGTATCCATTGATATGAAGGGAGAGGGTTCGTTGGCTCTTCATGCCGGTAATAACGGTTTTCTTAATATCAACGAAGCTGACTCTTCTCGGAATATTCAGGTACTAGGAGACATTCTCGCTGAGGACGGAGGAACAATTAATTTAAACGCCCGTTCAGGAATGAGCAGATTGATTTCCAATATCCAGACTTCAAATGGGGGCGTCGTTAACCTTGGTCTAGGGGACGGAGCAAGCTGGTCTGTAAAGGGAAATTCTCATGTCACAACATTGACTGCATTAGGCAACGATTCTCACGTTGACCTGACTCATGAGAACGATAAACGTAACACCCTTGTGATTGATGAGCTCAAGGGCGAATCTCAGTTAACGTTTGTTCTCCATACTGATTTAAACGGTAAAGACGCAGCAAATGCGAATGATAGGGTGATCATTAAGTCGGCAGATTCCGGAAGCCATGCTCTGTACATTCCTTCAACTGGGGAGGCTGAAAACGGTGCAGAGAGTAGCTATCTGGTCTACGCACCTAACAGCGTCAACGTTCAGCTCAATGAAAAGTACCATGGTAAGGAGCAGCTTGTTGATAAGGGTGTTTATCTTTATAAACTCACCAAAGAGGAAGTGAATGCGCCTTCTGAAGCAGCCTCACTTACCCGAGCGGAAGCCCCGACTTATAACGGTTACTATTTAACGCTTGCAACGAATCAAGACAATCCCAACGATCCGGGAAATAGCGATAATCCTGGTGACACAGACAATCCAAACGATTCGGGGAAACCTGTTACTCCTCTCTTATCCCCGACAGCCAAGGCTGTGTTAGCTATGGCTGGCATGGGCGGTCAAAACGCCATGTACCACAACCAGCTGTCTGACCTCCGCAAACGTCTCGGTGAAGTGCGCGGTATGACTGAAAGCAACGGCTTATGGGTTTCTGCCTCCGGACAAAGAGATCGCTTCGACGGATTTGCTTCCAACGGTGTCAAGCAGAATGCCTATCGCTTCAATCTGGGCTTAGACCATAAGATCGGAAGCTGGTTGATCGGTGCAAACTTCAAGTACTTGCACGGTACTCAGAAGACAAGTAATCCGGATTCTCATGCCAAAGGTAAGGTGAATTCTGCCGGCGCTAACATCTATGGAACGTGGATTGCCGAAAACGGCGTTTACACCGATATCGTGGCTTCTTTCGATCATTACCACCAGAAGATCACAACTTCTATGCTTGACGGAAGAGGCGTGAGCGGCAAGGTCAATAACTTCGGCCTTGGCTTATCTGCAGAAGTCGGTAAGAAGTTCGCTTTGACGAAAGACTTCTTCGTTGAGCCGCAGGCCCAGTTGGCCTACTACTGGATTAAGGGTAAAGACTTCTCGATGTCAAACGGCATGAAGGTTGAACAAGACGATTTCAACAGCCTGGTCGGTCGCTTAGGTGTCGTTGCCGGTAAAGACTTCAAGAATGCCGAAGGCAACACTAAGGGTCAGGTCTTTGTAAAGGGCGGCGTCAAACAACAGTTTGCAGGCAAGCAGAAGTTGTATGCCAATTCCGTCCAGTTTAAGGATGAGCTGAAGGGAACAAGCGGCTATTATGGTCTTGGTTTCGAAGCGAATCCGAACAAGAAGGTCAGCCTTTATGGTCACCTCGAGCGAGAAAACGGCAAGCATTACACGAAAGAAATCGAAGTGATGCTTGGTCTGAGATACAAGTTCTAAGGGCTGTCTCTCTCGGCTCTAACACACTCGGCTTTCTGCCGAGTGTGCCAAAGCTTCAAGACAAAATTGAAAAGCAAAAGTTGTAGTAATTAGACCCGCATTTAAAACCGTCGAGTGGACCTCGCCAAGAGGCCATGTCGACAAATTTCCTCGGGTTTGGGTCAGTGGCCGGAATGATGATTGTTCCGGCCTAATTCTTTTATGCTCTTCAAATCGTCTTCAAAAATTATAAAAAAGAAGGTCTAAATGAAGCTTAAGGCTGTCTCATCTAAGAATTTTCCTTGATATCTAAAAACAGTATTTCATCTTTCAAGTCCGCTAAATACCCGTTGATATAATCAATTTCGCTCGGTCTCAAACACAACTTGAGTCGAGCTTTTTTCTAACTGCGATCGGGACCGAAACGGCGTCTCGATGGCGATACGGAGTCATAGTGCATAATCATCTAATTAATGACTGTCTCTTATACACATCTCCGAGCCCACGAGACGCTCATGAATCTCG
>USHK01000302.1 GCA_900554375.1 uncultured Sutterella sp. | reverse complement strand
TAAGGAGTCGTCGGCAGCGTCAGATGTGTATAAGAGACAGTTTCAAACTCATTACTTATACGACGGCCTCGGCAAACCTGATGCTTCGTGAAATGGGGATTGCATTATTCCTTGCAAGTGTGGGTTTGGCGGCCGGTCGTCCTTTCGTGGATGCGATTGTTGAAGGCAACGGACTTCTTTATGCCTTCTTAGGATTGTTCATCACAATTATTCCGTTGGTTGTCATCGGAAGTATTGCCCGTAAAGTTTATAAGATGAACTACCACAGTATTGTGGGCATGATCGCCGGCGCAACGACCGATCCTCCCACACTGGCTTATGCAAGTACATTGACAGAGAAGAACGTGTCTGCGGTCGCGTACTCAACGGTTTATCCTTTGGCTATGTTCCTGCGTATTCTTTCCGGTCAGTTTGTCCTGCTTATCCTTTGGCAATACGTAAGTTAAAAGCCCCATAACTTAGAGGTCGATCAGATAGTTGATCGGCCTTTAATTTTTTTGAAGGACGGATAAACCAATCCCTCATTCAGCGGGTTGAGGTTTATGCAGAGAAAAAAGAAAAAGTGAGGGGCAGGCTCCAAGAGCCTGCCCTCTCCCGTTATGCGCGACGTCTGTTTTCAAGCCAGATTCGGGAGGATGCAATGAAGAAAGGAATTGCACCCAGGAAGATGAAGACTAAATCTCCCGGCATTCGGAAGTAACCTAGGAAGCTCATTATTCCCGAGTTAGTGAATTCCGGAGATCTCGCATGCCAATATCCATTCGTGACAACATCCCAGAGTTGAAGGAAGCCGCCGGGCATTAAGCTGCAGACGAGCATGAGGAACAATCCGATGTTGAAGCCCCAAAATGAACATTTAATCCATTTTTCATTTTTAGCCCAAACTTCGTCATTACAGGATTGACGAAGGACCAAAAGGCAGAGGGCCAAAGACAACATCCCGAATACGCCGAACATAGAAGCATGGCCATGGTTAGGTGTTAGATAGGTTCCTACTTCGAAGTAGCTGACGATCGGCATATTAATCAGGAAGCCAAGAACGCCTGCACCGATGAAATTCCAGAAACCGACCCCAAACATGAACATTAAAGGCCAGTAGAACTTATGAATAACGGCTTCATTCGGACCCATAAGCGCGGTCTTCTTGAAAGACCAAGCCTCTCCGCAGAGAATGACAAGAGGTACAACCTCCATAGCGGAAAAACAGGAGGAAAGCATCATATTGGTAGAACTCATTCCGGAGAAGTACCAATGGTGACCTGTTCCGATAATGCCGCCCATGAAAATTAATATACCGTCCAAGAAAATCAGCCGCAGCCCCATTTGCTTGGTGACAAGACCGAGTTCGATAAAGGTGAGCGCAACCATAGTGGTCGCAAATAATTCAAAGAAGCCCTCTACCCAAAGGTGAATGATCCAAAATCGCCAGGTGTCCACAATGGTGTAATGGGTCATGTCGTTAAAAAATACGGCCGGAAGGTAAAAGAAAGGAATGGAAAAGGCCGCAATAAGAAACATGATTGCTAATTTCTTTTTGCTCGGGACCGCTGAAGCGGGTCGAGTGTTGCGCCATACCAAGAAGAACCAAAAAAGCAGACCGACAATTAACAGCCATTGCCAGAGCCTGCCGATTTCCAGATACTCCCAGCCTTGACTGCCTAGCCAGAAATTGAGACCATTCCAAAGGCCGGAAAGACCGCCCCATTCACATAAAATACTTCCGAAGACGACAACAGCAAACGCCGCAAAGAGAATGTTAATAAGCTGAGGCTCGTATTTTTGTTCTTTTCCTCCTAATACGCGGGAAAGGAATAATCCGCCGGTTACAAATCCTGTGGCAAGCCAGAAGATCATTGCCTGTAAATGAAAGGTTCTCAAAAGAGAGCTCGGGAAGTACTCGCTTAAATTAATTCCGTAAAAATTTGTCGGGTCTGCACGAAGGTGGGCGACACCTCCGCCAACGAGTGTCTGCATCAGCAAAATAAATGCTACAAAGACAACAAATTTCACTAAAGCCTTTTGACTAGGAGAGGTCATTGAAGTCGGTGTCATCGGCGTCAAGGCTGAAGAAGGAGAATGCCAATCCCATTCTGGATGTCTCCCGATGAAGTACAGTGTTAAACCGATAGCACCGAGCAAGAAAAGTATGCTTGCAGCGCTGTACACAAGAGCGACTGCGGTTGGACGATTGCCGACAAGAGGATCGAAAGGAAAATTATTGGTGTAAGAATAAGTTTCCCCGGGCCTTTTTGCGCTGCTTGCCCAAGCCATCCAGGTAAAGTAAGCAGAAAGTTGTTTGAGTTCCTGAGGGTCAGTGATGGTGGCTTTCTTTAATCCGCCGTTCTCAGCAGGATTATTGAAATACTCTCTCCAGAGTTCGGGTTCATTCTGATAGGCTTTAACTTGAAAAGGAAGAAGGGTTAACCGGCTGTGAACCGCATCGAAACGATTTTCTTTGATTGATCGTTCCACTTGGGAATCCACCTCTCCTTTCTGATCAGCAGACAGTTGGTGGTAATTTTTCCCGTAATTTTCCTCAGCAAATGATTCCTGCGCCTGTTGCGCCATTCTGTGCAGGGTAAGGGCCGGAAAATCAGGACCAAGATCTGTCTCTTATACACATCTCCGAGCCCACGAGACGCTCATGAATCTCG
>USHK01000301.1 GCA_900554375.1 uncultured Sutterella sp. | reverse complement strand
CATTTATTCCCGTAAGTGAAGAAGCTGCCATTGCGGATGCCGCCGCTAAAGGGCTTCTGACACTTGAGAAGTTGGAAGCCATGACCTGCGTTTGCTCCGTCGGGTTAGACATGATCGCAATCCCCGGAGATACGCCGGCCGACGTTATTTCTGCCATCATCGCCGACGAAAGCGCAATTGGTATGATCAACGCCAAGACAACGGCGGTTCGTCTGATTCCCGTCCCCGGCAAGACCGTCGGAGAACGCGCTGAATTCGGAGGTCTGCTCGGAGGCGCCAATATTATGGCGGTTCAAAAGGGTTCGGCAGCCGGCTTTATCAACCGCGGCGGTCGTATTCCGGCGCCGATCCACAGTTTCAAGAACTAAGAAAAGGAAAACCGTATGCCTGAGATTAAACGTATCGAGCCCGGACGCCGGTTCAGTGAGGCAGTGGTCTGTAACGGGGTGGTCTACATCTCCGGACAAGTGGATTTATCTCGGAACCGAGAGCCTAAAGTACAAACCTCAGAAGTCCTCAAAACGATTGACGACCTGCTTGCCAAGGCCGGTTCTGATAAAGAGCATATTCTCCGCTGTACGGTTTACCTTTCGAATATGGGCTATTTTTCCGAGATGAATCAAGCTTGGGAAGAGTGGGTGAGCAAAACTAATCCCCCGGCCCGATCTGTTCTCGAATCTGCGCTTCCCGACCCGTCTTGGAAAGTGCAAATTTCAACAGTCGCAGTGGTCAAAGATTAATGGACTGAAATTTAGACAAATCAGACAGATTCGGTAAAATTACGCATCCTTTTGTAGAAGGTGGTTTCTGTATCAGGACTGCCTTCTTTTATTTAGTGGTTAAAGAATGGAAGAATCTGCTCCGACTCTTAATTTGGCTGATGTCCGTCGTATCATTGAGCCTCTTTACGAGGGTCAGAAACTTTTCACAGGCGAGTCTGTTATGGCTCACGCCGAGGGCGTTGTGGATATCCTTCGCGGCATTCGCGATGACGATGACCTTTTGGCTGCAGCCTATCTTTTCTGTGTTTGGAACCAGCTCAAAAATCCGAAAGAATGGTTGACCAAACATTTCGGCAAACAGGTTTGCGAACTCGTTTCAAATCTTAAAGTCGTTATTGACGTGAGCGAAAAAGCCCGCTCTCGCGAGGGGGAGGCACGAATCAGTCAGCAGCCCGACGCCGTGCGTCGTCTGCTGCTGGCTCTTTGTACCGATCTTCGAGTGGTGCTTCTTCGATTGGCTTCACGTCTTCAGACCTTGCGTTACTTTGCAGCGACTAAGGCTCCCGGAGCAAAAGAATATGGTGCCGAGACCTTAGCGCTTTACGCACCTCTTGCCAATCGTCTGGGTATTTGGCAGATGAAATGGGAGCTTGAGGACTTGTCACTCCGTTTTACGGAGCCGGTGATTTTCCACACGATTGCCAACAATCTTGAAGAAACTAGAGAGGAACGCGTTGCTTCTATCCAGGAAGCAGTACGCAAAATTCAGCTTTTATTGGCTTCTCGCGGCATTCAGGCGTCAGTGTCCGGTCGACCGAAACACATCTATTCCATCTGGAAAAAGATGTGCAAAAAGAATTTGAAATTTGAACAGCTTTTTGACGTTCGAGCTATCCGCATTATTGTGGATTCTGTGGAAAAGTGTTACGAGACACTTTCGCTTATCCAAGAGTCTTTCGAGGTCTTGTCTAAAGAATTCGATGACTACATTGCAAAGCCGAAACCTAACGGTTATCAGTCCTTGCATACGGTGGTCGTCGGGTCCAGAGGCAAACCGCTTGAAATACAGATTCGAACTCGCGCGATGCATGAGTTCGCAGAACTCGGTGTGGCCGCACACTGGCGCTATAAAGAAGGTTCCAAACGCAAAGCCGGCGAGCACGAAGAGGACCGTGTGGCCTGGCTTCGCCAAATGTTGGCTTGGAAGAAGGATGTCCAGGCGGCTCCGACCCCGGAGGCTGCGAAAGACGAGCACATTTACGTTCTGACGCCTCAAGGGAAAGTGCTCGACCTGCCGGTTGGAAGTACTCCGATTGACTTTGCATACCTTCTTCATACGGAACTCGGACATCGCTGCCGCGGCGCAAAGGTCGACGGTGTGATGGTGCCTTTGAATACGAAGCTGCAGAGTGGCCAAACCGTTGAGATTATTGCAGCGAAGGTCGGAGCTCCGAGCCGAGATTGGTTAAATCCGGATTTGGGCTTTACTGCTTCTCCGAGATCACGGACGAAAGTTCGTCAGTGGTTCAATGCTCAGGAAACTGAGCAGGCTCTGGCAGCAGGCCGAGAGAAAATTGATAAAGATCTGGCGCGCCTTGGCAAAACTGCAGTCAAGTTGGAAGATTTAGCTAAGCGTTTAGGCTTCAACACTGTTGAGGATTTGTGCTTGGCAGCCGGAAAAGACGAATTAGGTCAGAAGGCGATCGAAAACGTGCTGGCACCTCGCCCTCAGAAAGGACCTCAGGAAGAGGAAAAGCTCGAAGCTGCTGCTCCTAAAAAAGTGGCGGAACACGAGAAGGGTAAGGTTTTAGTAGTGGGTGTCGACTCTCTGCTGACCCAGCTTGCTCGCTGCTGCCATCCGGTGCCTCCGGATGAGATCGTAGGTTTCGTAACCCGCGGCCGTGGCGTAACGGTTCATCGAGCCGATTGCCCGAACATCCGTTC
>USHK01000300.1 GCA_900554375.1 uncultured Sutterella sp. | reverse complement strand
CGAGATTCATGAGCGTCTCGTGGGCTCGGAGATGTGTATAAGAGACAGATGCGTATCCATCGACGTGGATTGATTCGTCTGATTCGTCTGGGTCTGAAGGAACAGATTAAGTATCTGGATAAGAATCTCAAGTCAATGCAGACGACGCAGATTCAAGGCGCCTCCATTGTTTCTTTGAAAAAGGCCTTCCCGTCTTTCGAAGAGTTAAAGCAGGACGTCATTGATGCTTCGATCGAGACGGCTGCTTTTACCGGAGAACTCCCGGTTAATGAAGAACAGTTCAGGGAGACGATTGCGACCGTTAAGGAAAAACTCGGGCTGCTGACGCTGGAACTCGCACGTCTGCTGAGTACGATTGTCTCAGAGGCAGCCATGGCTCAGCAGAAGCTGAACTCGATCAAGAGTTACAAGGAAGTGAGCGAAGACATCACGTCTCAGCTTTCCGACTTGTTTCCTCCGCACTTTCTGCTCACGATTCCGTTCAGCCAGCTTCGACACTACCCGCGTTATATGAAGGCCATTCAGGTTCGCGTAGACCGTCTGAAAAACGACCCGGGCAGAGATGCCGAACGAATGGCGGAAATTCGTCAGCTTACGGTTAATTACAAGAGGGAGTTGTCTGTCAGAAAAGGTGTCTACGATGCCAAGTTGGCAGAATTCGGGACTATGCTTCAGGAGCTGAGGGTTTCTCTTTTTGCGCAGGAACTTAGAACGCCGATGCCAGTGAGCGTCAAGCGGCTGAACAAAATGTGGGATGCGATCTTACGTGAGTACTAACAACATGTTGAGTGAAGTTAGGAAAATAATTAGTAATTTCCCTTATATAGGTGTTTAATTTGGGCGGCGAGGCCGATTTTCTATGGTTTCGCCGAACAAAATGGCGCAAAATAACAAATACTCACCAATTTAATGACCTCTTCTTTTCTCCTCGGGATGGAAAAAATGCGTTTATCGGCAGCGATTCTCTGTGCTTTTTTATCGTTTAGTTTTATTGCCGCTCCTTCCGTAGAGGCTGCTCAGAAGAAACCGGTGTCTGTGAAGGTCGTCAAGAAAAAAACAGCGAAAAAGACCGTGGTTAAGAAGTCAACGAAGAAAGTTGTCGCTGCTTCGGCAAAGAAGAAAGCTAAGGCTCCCGCAGCAAAAGCTTCCGGCAAACGAGTCGCTGTTAAAAGTGTTGTTCGTAACCGTGCTTCTGCCCGTTCCTCCAGCAGAAAATTTGCTTCTTCAAAGAACTATCGTCCGAGAAAAGCAATTGATTGGGCAACTTACCGCAGCCGCGGCCCTTCCTACGCCCAGCTCATCGGACTGAAGGGTTCCAGCGATCCGCTCGGGCTCTCATCCACAGCCGTGCTTGCTTACGACATGGATACCAATCAAGTTTTGTACGAAAAGAATGCCGATCAGCCGCTTCCGATCGCTTCCATTACAAAACTGATGACAGCGCTGGTGATTGTGGAGTCCGGCGTCAATTTGGATGAAAAGTTTGCTGTTACCCGTGAAGACTTTGTTCCCTCAAGCGCACATTCCAAGCTTCGTATCGGCATGGAGATTTCACGTCGTCAGGCTTTGCACCTGGCTTTAATGAGTTCGGACAACCGTGCGGCTCATTTCCTCGCCCGCACCTATCCGACCGGCAAAGCTCAGTTCATTAAAGAGATGAACATCAAAGCCGCACTTCTCGGTATGAAAGACTCCGTCTTCTATGATTCCATCGGCTTGAATAACGACAATCGCTCCTCCGCTGTGGATCTTTCTTATTTGATTACGGGCGCGAGCGAATATGCGCTGATTCGCGAACTCTCGACCACACCGGAAGCCTCTTTCCGTATTGGTAAACGTGAAGTTATCAGCAGCACCACGAACCGTCTGATTAAAGATGAAGACTGGGATATCGAGCTTCAGAAGACAGGCCTGACCACAGCCGCCGGCTATTGCATGGTTATGCAGGCGCACGTTGACGGGAAAAATGTTGCTTTCATCTTCCTCGACTCTCCGAATAAATACGCTCGTGCCAACGATGCGGAAAAACTTCGTTCTTATTTGAGCCGCGAAAGCGTTATGGCGTCGAACTGATAGTCGACACGCCTTAGATTGTGCAAATGGCGCATTGAACCTAAAGTTCAGTGCGTCATTTTTTACGATTTTTCAAAACCTCGGTTTGTCTTGAATTCAATTGATTAGAATCAACACTCCAATTTTGAGGGAAAGCACGTGAGAGAAATCTGCCTGGATACCGAAACCACCGGCATGGCCGCGAAAGAAGGCGACCGAATCATTGAAATCGGATGCGTGGAACTTGGCGAACACGGATTAACCGATAAAACTTTTCATGAGTATATTGATCCGGAACGCCAGATGGAGGCCGAGGTTATCCGCGTCCATAAGATTACTAATGAATTTTTGGTCGGTAAGCCTAAGTTTGCGGAAATAGCTGATCGCTTCATTGATTTTGTCAAAGGCGCCAGGCTAATCATTCACAATGCACAGTTTGATATCGGGTTCCTCAATGAGGAACTAAGAAAACTGGGCAAACCTTCAATGGAAGAGATTTGCGGTAAAGACAACATCATCGATTCCATGGAATTAGCGAAAGCCGCTTTCCCGCAGATGCACAACAGTTTGGACGCCCTGTGCAAACGTTTGGAAATCGATACAACGCGACGCGTTAAGGA
>USHK01000299.1 GCA_900554375.1 uncultured Sutterella sp. | reverse complement strand
CGAGATTCATGAGCGTCTCGTGGGCTCGGAGATGTGTATAAGAGACAGGGAATAACCTGTCCATTCATTTGATGAGGTTTCCTCGGCGGCTGCTGACTTAATAAAGGCCGTTGAAGGAAGGGAGAGGGAGCTCAGAATTCCTTTTAAGACGGATCTTCTTTTAAGAGTTTGAGGGGTCATGATGAGTTTGCCTTCTAGCTGTGATTTGGGGCAATGGCTTTCAACAAAACAACTCTTTCTTTAATTCTTATGAATCTTTCGGAGTCCGGCCTCCCTAACGGAAGCCGGATTCGAATTAAAGATTCAAGTTATTTCGTTGTTATCGGGTATAACCGATCGGCTCTAGCAGGAGCTTTCTTTGGCTGCGTTTTCTCCGGCAATTCTTCCGAAAACGAAGACGTCCAGCAGCGCATTACCGCCGACGCGGTTAGTACCGTGAATACCTCCGGTGATTTCGCCGGCAGCGTACAGGCGCGGGATAGGCGTTCCCGTTGCATCCAAAACCTGTGCCTTCGTGTTGGTATTAAGGCCGCCCATGGTGTGATGAACAGTCATCCCGGTATAACAGGCCCAGAAGGGTCCCTGAGCAATCTTTCGTGTCAGATTACGAGGAGCCTTGTGGAAGTCCGGATCTTCTTTATTCTTGATCAGGACATTGTTATAGCGGTCGATAGTTTTCTGAAGTCCTTCCGGGTCAACGCCCATTTTTACGGCAAGTTCTTTAATCGTCGGTGCGGTCCAGGCCTCGTCGATGGCAATACCGCGCTCAACTGCATCATGAACTGCGCTGTTATAAGAGTTGTACTGGTCATTGTCTACGACTGTATAAGCATACCGTTCAGGAGTCCCGAGAACCGCGTCGCGAATCACATCACGACGTGCGCCTTCATCAACAATACGATTTCCTCGTTTGTCCACGTAAATGGAACCGTCAACGTTGGAGTTCAAAATGATTTTAAGTTTCTTGCCGGCAGGGGCGCCCGGTGTGGATTGAATGAAATCCATACCGACGAGGTAGCCTCCGATGCGGTTGGCGGCAAGCATTACGTCACCGGTGTGGCCGGGAAGGTTATCGGTACCGAGACCGGCAGTTCTTGGATCATGCAGCTCTCTGAGGTACTGGTTGCCGGAGAAACCGCCGGCGGCTAAGACGACTGCCTTATTCGCCTTGATGTTAAGAGTTTTGCCCTTGCTGTTTTGAATCTTAACTCCGACCACATCTCCTGACCAAGGCTGCTCACGATAGATCTCGACGACAGAGAACCCCAGTTTAAACGGTACGTTTCTCTCTTTGAGAGCTTTGCTTAAGACACCGGTATAGCCGATTCCTTTCGGTACGGCAGGGGAGTGGGCACGAGGGTAGAGTCCTCCGAACATTTGATGGACGGTCGGTTTGAACTCCATTCCGAGACCTTCCAGCCATGTGATGACGCTATAGGCGTTATCGCAGAGTACTTTGACGCGTGCAGGGTCGCCTCTGAAATCTCCCGCGGCCAATGTTTGGGCGGCGTGTTTGGCCGGAGAATCTTCGATGTTTTGTTTCGGCTGGCGAACCGGGTCAGCAGCATTGATCTGACCTTGAGCGGCCATTGTATTTCCGCCCGCAAAAGCTAACCTTTCGATAATGACAGGTTTCGCACCGTTTTGTGAGGCGAGCAGGGCGGCTGCCATTCCTGCTCCGCCTCCGCCTACAACAACGACGTCATAATTTTCATCCCAAACTTCAGGAAGATACGGATTCTTCGGAGATTTTTCCTGAGCAAGAACGGGAACAGAGGTGAGAGCTGCTGTTCCGGCGCCGACATATTTAAAAAGACTTCTTCTGCTAAGTGTCATAGTGTTGCCTCTTTTGAGTGAAATTTGATAACTGGAAAACTGAAGATTTGAAAAATATTGCGTTGCAAAATGGGAGATGACTTGTAAGGCTGCAAAATCCAACCTAACCTGAGACGAGGTCTCAGGCGGTCCATTAAGGAATTCGAGTTCGGAGCAGCCGATTTGGCAAAATTCTCCGATTAAATATCAACGTGTGACAGAAACTCTTTGAGCTGCTGAAGGTCCTTGACACCTACTTTTTTGTAAGCGTTAGCCCGGTGAGTCTCTACCGTTCGTTCACTTAAGCCAAGCCGTTGTGCAATTTGGTAGTTCATTAATCCGGCATTGACGCTGTTGAGGATTTGTTTTTCTCTCTGGGTGAGAGCGTCGTAAAACTCCTGATAACGCACAATGCGGAAATCTTTCTGACGAAATGCAAAATCCCTTTCGACTGCTCGCTCAACGGCTTCTAATAGAATTTCCGATGAAACAGGCTTTTTCAAGATATCGGCGGCTCCGCTCCGAAAAGCAGAGATAGCCATATCAACATCGGCATGAGCCGTCAAAAAAATGATTGGCTGTCGATAACCTTTATGAGCCAGAATGTCTTGAAATTCCAAGCCGTTGACGAGCGGCATCTGATAATCCAGGATAATGCACCCGGGAACGTCGGGGTCATCCTTTTTAAGAAAGGTCCCGGTTTCGGAGTAATAAGAAACCAGCCACCCGTCGGTTTTGAGCATGAACCGAATCGCATCGCCGAAGCCTTCGTCATCGTCCACGATTCGAATTAGTGCTTTTTCCTTGTATTGGCTGTTCATTTCTATTCACCTCCAAAACATGTTCCCGCAGTATCAGAAACTATGCTG
>USHK01000298.1 GCA_900554375.1 uncultured Sutterella sp. | reverse complement strand
GCCTAAACCATGACAATCTTTGTCTGATTTTCTTAATTGGATAATCAAAAGCCTGCACCGAACTAAAACCGCGCAGGCTTTGTGTTTGTAGGAGTATTCTTATTTCTAACTCAAACAAACTATAAAAATAAGGATCGGTCATGGCTATCTTTAGCAAGAATATCGACATGCTTAACGGAACCATCTGGGACAAGATGGTTGTCTTCGCAATTCCTCTTGCCCTGACCGGCGTTCTCCAACAGCTTTACAACCTTGCTGACGTTGCCGTACTCGGCCATTTTGTTTCTAACGAGGCAGTTGCAGCCGTCGGCACCAATGTTCCTATCGTGGGGCTAATCGTCGCCTTCTGTATCGGCCTTTCAATTGGCGCAAATGTTGTAGTTGCAAGATACTTAGGCATGCGCAAGTACGATGACGCTTCCAGAGCTGTGCATACTGCCTTTGCTACAGCAGTAATCTTTGGCTTCCTGGCAATGTTAATCGGAGAGCTTTGCTCTTCCATTTTGATGGTCTGGATGCAGGTGCCTCCGAACGTTGTTAGACATTCGGAAATCTATCTCCAGATGTATTTGCTTGGGATGCCTTTCATTTCCATCTACAACTTCCTGTCAGCAGTATTGAGAAGTCAAGGCGATACTCAGACACCTCTTTGGGCACTATGTATAGCCAGTGTCTTTAATGCATTGGGAGATTTATTCGTTGTGACCGTGGTTGATTGGGGCATCGGGGGTGTGGCTTTGATGACGGCTTTAGCCAACTTATTAGCTTCCGGAGTCCTTGTTTATAAGCTCATGCGCACCGATGGTCCCCTTCGCCTTTATCCCAACCGTTTATTTAAAATGGATAAGAAGGCCCTGCGTTCCATGATCAAGATAGGTTGGCCTGCCGGTCTGCAAAGTTCTGTCTTCTCCCTGTCTAACCTCATTATTCAAAGTGCGATTAACTCCTTAGGTGCCGATGTGATGGCGGCTTCTGTCGCGGCTTTTACAATCGAAATTAACTGCTACTGCGTGATTAACGGTTTCGGATTGGCGGCTACGACGTTCATTAGTCAAAACTACGGCGCCGGAAATCTTGAACGCTGCAAACGCATTACCCGAGTCAACATGGCGCTAAATATCGGCATCACAGTGGTGCTGAGTGTTTTGATTTACGGTTTCGGCCGCTATTTGTTGGGATTTTTCACGCAGTCGGAAGAGATTATTTCTCTCGGCATGATCAGACTGTTATGGGTTGTTATTCCAGAACCCTTGAACTCCGTTATGGAAGTCCTTTCAGACTCTATGCGCGGATATGGGTACTCGCTGCCGCCAGCCATCATCACTGTGGTTGTCATCTGTACGATTCGAATCGTATGGGTTTATTCGGTGTTTGCTGCCAAGCCGACTTATGAAATCTTGATGATGGTTTACCCTCTAAGCTGGCTCGTCACTTCTGTTTGTTTAACATTCCTCTACTTTAGATTCATGAAGAAACTTCCGGCAAAACGCTGCAGAACTGCAGTAAAGAAATAAAGGATTTCAAAAGTATTTCGCAAATTAAGTTTCGTTATCTTTTTGTCATATGGACTACGTAAGACCTCTGATTACCGACAAACCTACTGGATTGAAAAAAATTTTGTTAGTCGGCAATTCATTCATGTTCTATAACTGCGGCGTCAACGGAATGATTAACGGTTTCGCAAAAGCAAAACATCAGGACCTCGTTATAACGCTTGTTGGTATCGGAGGTGCAAGCTTGTATTGGCATGACGTGAAAAGTTATTTAAGGCCGAACGGGCTTAGGAGTTACAAGATCGCAAGCGACGGAACGAACAAAGTAACGTTCTTGGATTATCCGGATGGGAAAATCTTTGATGCCGTTGTACTAGAAGATTCAAGTCAGGGACCGATTCACCCGGAATTAAAAGAACTTTTCCGAGAGTCAGCAAAAAGGCACTGCAAGGATATTCGCGCAGCCGGCGCTAGACCGTTTTTCATGATGACTTGGGCCTATAAGGATAAGCCTGAGATGACACAGTTTTTAGCGGAGGCAACGATCGAGGCAGCAAATGAAAACTCTGCTTCTGTTATTCCTTGTGGTCTGGCTTTTGAGAGAGCTCGGAAGGATTTCCCTGAAATTGAACTCATACGTTCCGATAACAGGCATCCGACGGTTGCTGGAACTTACTTAGAAGCTGCGGTATTTTTTGCTTCCCTGACAGCAATCGCTCCGACGGATTCTGATTTCTACGGCCGTTTTGATGATTTACTCGTCAAGCCAGAAATTGGAAATAAACTACAACAAGTAGCCTGGCAAACTGTGAGAGATTTCAATTCTTGGTAAGAGGAAATTAGAAAACTCGGGATAATACTCATAACCTGAACCCGCATCAAAGATTCTCAAATACATCCCGCGGGATGTATTTAACGGCCTTTGGTCCGTTTTGGATCCTCCTGAAAAAGTCAACAATGACTTCATTGATCGAATCTCAATTCAATCTGTTTCGGAGGAAATATGAAAAGAAGAACCATGATTCAATCCGGCATCGGCGGTTTGGCCGCTGCCTTCTCTGCGTCCGCCTTTGCAAGCACAAAACTTAAAGGCAATGAAAAGATGATGCCGGTTGACACCGTGAACCGCGAACCCGGCTGGGATAAAGCTGTCTCTTATACACATCTCCGAGCCCACGAGACGCTCATGAATCTCG
>USHK01000297.1 GCA_900554375.1 uncultured Sutterella sp. | reverse complement strand
ATACGAGATTCATGAGCGTCTCGTGGGGCTCGGAGATGTGTATAAGAGACAGGTTCTGGCAAAAGGCACCGAAGAACAGGTTCTGGGAATGGTTAAATTTGAAGGCAAAGAGCAATTTGAAACGCTTTTCAAAACTGAAAAAGTTATCATCGTTGCGCCCCACTTTGTCGGATTGGATGCCGGCGGCATCGCCATGAATACGTTTGTGCGTGGCGCTTCGCTGTACCAAACACAATCCAATCCGGTTTGGGATAAATGGGCCTATGACGCTAGAAAACGATTCTCCGATCCCGTGCTCATTCCCAAATCCAACTCGGCGATGAAGGAGGTGATCCGCAGTCTGCGGGCGTCACTGCCCTTCTATTACCTCCCGGACATGGATCACGGCGCCCGAAACTCCGTCTTTGTTCCGTTCTTCGGCGTCCAGGCAGCAACACTTCCAATGGTTTCGAAACTTGCCAAGTTGACCGGAGCTAAAGTCATTTGGGGAATCGCTGAAACAACGCCCGAAGGCTACACCATGCACCTGTCCAAGCCGCTTGAAAACTTTCCGACAAACGATGCCACGGCTGACACGCTACGCTTAAACCAAGAGCTTGAGCAATTTATTCTCAAGCATCCGGACCAATACCTTTGGACACACCGCCGCTTCAAAACTCGTCCCGAAGGTGAACCCTCGGTTTATTAAAGATCATTTACTTAATTTTGCACTCGGCAGACTCCTGACCCGAAATGAAGCCTGCTAAGTTATAGACAATTCCAAAAGGCGTACGGTAGAACAGTGGGCGACGTTTACGCTCGGACAACTAGCCAAGAGATCCACGGATAAGACTCTGAGAACGCCGAAGAAGAGAGCCTCTTTCCTTCAATTGTCGGAAAGAGAATGTCAGAATGTAAGGTCTAATCATTTTTATCGGGCAAGCCGTGAAGATCAAATTCACAAAAATGCATGGTGCAGGCAACGACTTTGTTGTCTTGGACTGCACGAAAGATCCCTTCTCACTAACGCCGCGGCAGCTGAGTTTTCTTGCCGATCGCCATTTCGGGATCGGCGCAGACCAGATTTTGGTCGTGGAACCTGACGACCAGGGCGACGCTGACTTTAAGTACCGTATCTTTAACGCCGACGGCGGGGAAGTTGAACAATGCGGGAACGGCGCCCGCTGCTTTGTGAAGTTTGTCTTTAACAAAGGACTGACGGACAAAAGGCGTATCCGAGCTAAAACCATGAAAGGCATCATTGAGCTCGAACTCAAAGAAGACGGCCTGGTTCGGGTTTCTATGGGAACGCCCTCCTTCGAACCCTCCACCCTTCCTTTTAATCCTCAGGGACTGCCTAGTCGGGAAATTCGCGGTTTTAAGCAATGGGCTGTTCGTTACAAGGGTGACCTTGTTTGGTTCTCTATCTGCTCCATGGGCAATCCGCACGTAACAATTTTGACGGACGATATCGACTCAGCCCCGGTCGACGAGCTCGGCCCTTTTATTGAAAACCACCCCGCGTTCCCACGCCGTGTCAACGTCGGTTTTATTCAGCCTGTCTCCGCAAATGAAGCTAAGGTTCGGGTTTGGGAACGCGGTGCAGGCGAAACGCTGGCATGCGGGACCGGCAATTGCGCAGCAGCCGCCACATCGATCGAACTAGGCGTTTTAAGCTCGCCGCTCCTATCTCATAATAAGGGCGGTGACCTGCGTTTAGTTTGGGAAGGAGAAGGCGAAGACGTCGAGCTCTTCGGCCCTGCCGTAACAGTTTTTGATAGTGAGATTGAAATCCCATGAATGAAGACCAAACCGTAGCCGATTTTGTCATCGACTACTTAAGATCGAATCCCGATTTCTTCTTACGGCACCCTGATTTATTCCTGCATATTAAGTTACCAGGCCAAAATATCCAGGGAACACGTGTGCCCGCAGAGTGTCAAAACGAAGCGCTTCGAGCCGCGCTTCATGCCTGCCAAATGAAGGAAGAAGAACGCAGACTTCGGGAATCAAGCCTTCGCTCGGAGGCAAAAAATGAAGAGATTATTCGGCTTGCAACTGATTTACTCGCCTGCCACTCGCAAGTAGAACTGCCCAATCTCGTCCTGAGTTTCTTCATTTCTGAGTTCAAAGCCGCTCACGGCCTGCTCCGCCTTTGGCCCGTTAAACCCAACTTTTCCTTCTTCCCTTTTGCGGAACGTCTAGGCCCGGACATAGAAGCCGCTGTAGGCGCAATGGAAGATTTCTATTTAGGCGAAAATTACGGCGATGAGGTTGCCGGTTGGCTAAAGATCGACCCAGTTGAAACACGAGGTGTGCTCATTCTGCCGCTGCGCGGTCCGTCCGGTTCCGTTTTCGGGATGATTTGCCTCTGTGATGCCGACGAGAAAAAATTCACCCGAGGTACCTCACCCAACTTTTTAAAGATGGCAGCTAAAGTTGCCGAAACAGCATTAACTCCTTTGATCAATTGAGTATTTCCATGACGAAACAAGTTCCTACGATCATTCTCAAACCCGGTAAAGAACGCGCGCTCCTCCGCCGCCATCCCTGGGTTTACGCAACCGGGGTTTCAAAGGTAGTCGGAAAACCTAAGAGCGGAGAAACGGTCAGGATCCAGGACAGCAAAGGCAAATTCTTGGCTTGGGGTGCATTCTCTCCCGAGTCTGCTCTGCGAGCTCGCTGCTGGTCCTTCCGGGAGGAAGACGTTATCGAT
>USHK01000296.1 GCA_900554375.1 uncultured Sutterella sp. | reverse complement strand
CAGACTTTACATAGTGCTGCACTCTTTCTTAGAGGAAGTTGCCGCTGAAGTCAAAAAGAAAAATCCTCGTGACGCAGCAAAACTTTTAGGCAGCTCCCTTCACTGGCTGAGGCACACCTTTGCCGTAGCGAGCCTCGAAGTCATGCCCGTAAATGTTGTTCAGACGGCCATGGGGCACGCTTCGGTCAATACCACCACAAAGTACATTTCTCCGGATCAAACCGAAGTGCTGGAAGGCTTTAAAAAGCTCAAATCTTAGTTTTTGCGGGCTTCTGCAAGCGTCTTAGCCCAAGACATAAAGAGATCTTGAAGAACGAGGCGCTTACTTAAGGGATGGTCCTTACTGCGGTTAGCCTGCATCAGCGTCTCATTAAACGGGACGAGTTTCTGAAAGTCCGTGCCCTGCGACTGGCGTCGGTAAGCCTCCAAATAGTCCGGAAAGTATCGAGGTTCCGCCCCGGAGAGGACTGCCATCAGATCCCAGTACCAACGCTGCATGACAGAGACCACAGGACCGACGGGCACATCCTTCTGAAAAGCTGAAAGTACTTTGACGCTGGAGAGCCCCGACCCGAGCGCAAGCATTTCAAGGTACTTCGCTTCGTCTTTTTTATCGAGCGTAAGGTTCGGATCCGATTCATGAATCAGCAAGGGGCGACCGCTGAGACGTGTCAATTCTCCTTCGGGGCTGCGCACCTTCTGTGTCTTCAAATAAGCAATCCCTTCTTCGCGTGTCGGAGGCGTACAGCGCACCAGCTGACAACGGGAGCGAATGGTCGGCAGAATCGAATTAATGTCATCGGCAACCAAGATGAGGACGGCACCTTCGGGCGGCTCTTCAAGAGTTTTAAGAAGCGCTGAACTTTGATCTCCGGACATGGAATCTGCAGGATAGATAACCACTGCTCTATGACCGGCGCGATGAGCGGTAACGGAAAGATACTCTCCGATACCGCGAACCTGCTCAATCAAAATCTGTTTAGAAAGACTTTTCCCTTTGGGAATTTCTCCGAACTTACCGTTCCATGGCTCGGGGTGGAGAGCCGCCTCTGTTTCACTCAGCACATAACGAAGGTCAGGATGGTTTCCGCTGAAAATTAGTTTGCACTCTTCACAGAGACCGCAGGGAGCACCGTCTTGAGGGTGCCCGCAAACGACGGCTGCGGCAAAGCGGGACGCAAGCTCAAACACTCCGCATCCTCGCGGACCATAAATCAGCACACCGCCCGGCAGTTTGTCGAGCATCTTGGAGAGAACTTCTGCCGGCCTCTCGAGCCACGGATACGGGGCTAGACCCATGACGAAACCTCTTTGAGAACTTTTTCCGCAACTTCTTCCGGAGATCCTGCAGCATCGATCACTACACAGCGCTCCGGCTCTTTCTTCGCAATCTCAAGGTACCCTTGGCGAACTCGGTGATGAAAATCTGCATCCTCCTGTTCAAAACGGTCGAGCTTGCGAGACAATCGAGCAGCTGCAATTTCGGTCGGCAGGTCAAAAATAACCGTTTTGTCCGGCTTGATATCGGGATGGACAAAGTGAGCAAGCATCTCGATTTCTTCTAGGCTTCTTCCGCGTCCGTATCCTTGGTAAGCCACAGAAGCATCGGTAAACCGATCGCACAAAACCCATTTACCGGCGTCCAGCGCGGGGCGAATGACCTTGTCAAGATTTTCCTGACGAGCGGCAAACATTAAAAGCAATTCGCACTTGGCTGACATCGGCTCAGTTAACAGGAGTGTTCGAATTTTCTCAGCGCTCTCCGGGCCTCCGGGTTCTCGGGTCGTAACAAGGTCGATACCCTTTTCTCTGAGCGCCTTTGCAATCACTTCAAACTGAGTGCTCTTTCCGGCGCCGTCGACACCTTCAACCGTTATAAATTTGCCGCGTTTCGTCATTGTTTAAAGTCCTTGGCTTCTGAGATACTTTTGGACAGCCGCATTATGCTCTTTAAGGGTCTTGGAGAATTTCGTCTGACCGCTCTGCCCCATCGCCACAAAGTATAAATAATCCGTTTCTGCCGGGTGAGCTGCGGCTTCAATGGCAGCTAGTCCGGGATTACAGATAGGGGTGGGCGGAAGGCCCGGGCGCGTATAGGTATTGTACGGATGGTCAGTCCTGAGATGTTTCTTAGTGATTTTTCCGTCAAAATCTTCTAGGCCATAGGTGACGGTCGGGTCCGTCTGCAGCAGCATTCCCCGCTTCAGGCGATTGTTAAAAACGCTCGAGACTAAAGCACGATCCGACTTCTGACCGGTTTCTTTCTCGATAATACTGGCCAATATCAGCAGTTCATAAGGCGATTTGACTGCAGCGTTCGGAGAACGGGAATTCCATGCTTTTTTTATTCTTTCCTGCTGCTCTCGATAGGCACGTTTGAGCACCATGGTATCAGGAGAACCTTTTGCAAAAACAAAAGTATCCGTCGCAAACTGTCCTTCCGGGTGCGTTCCCGCCGGTGCGTTCACAAGCGGCATAACCGTTTTGATATCAAGCTCGGGATCGGTATGTTCTAAATCTTCGGAATTTTTTAGCCGAGTCAAAAACTTTGCGGTTTCGGTCCCTTCAATGAGCGTGAATTTGCTCATGATAACGTCGCCGGAAGCAAACTTGTCTACGATCTCTCGAATCGTTGAAGGATTCGGAATACGGTCTGTCTCTTATACACATCTCCGAGCCCACGAGACGCTCATGAATCT
>USHK01000295.1 GCA_900554375.1 uncultured Sutterella sp. | reverse complement strand
TCTTCGCTCAGTGTACTCATACGGTAACGCTGCATCTCGCTTTCCGTGAGGCGCTTTCTCAATTCTTCGTTTTGTGCAATTAAAGAAGCTTTAGAACGCAGATAGCTGTCCGCGAAATCAACGCCGCGCGCCGGGGAGGCAACGCCGTTATGAATCCAGTCTGCAACCCAGGCAAAGCCGGAGCGCACAGGTTCCATCACCTGCATTTGATGGTCGACAACCATCATTAACACCGAGATCGCGACAAAGAACCCGAAGCTCGTGAACGAAGAAGCGCGGGGCGCATTAAATTTCAGGTGTTTTGACGGCCCGACCATACCTTTTGATCGGTTGGATTAACCGAAGCAGAAAATAGAATCTTCGATCTTACCGATTCCTTCAAGAGCAATACCGCATCCGCGTACAACACAGCTCAGAGGATCGTCGGCAACGACGACCGGCAAACCTGTTTCTTCCATCAGGAGCCGATCTAAATCTTTCAGGAGCGCACCTCCGCCGGTCAGCATGAGACCGCGAACGGCGATATCGGCACCCAGTTCCGGAGGAGTCTGTTCCAGTGCTTTCTTAACAGCTCCGACCACCTGGTTCAGAGGCTCTGTCAAAGCTTCCAGCACCTCGTTGCTCGAAATCGTGAAGGAACGAGGCACACCTTCGGCCAAATTGCGGCCTTTGACCTCAAACTCACGTACTTCGCTGGAAACGAACGCGGAACCGATTTCTTTCTTAATTCTTTCTGCAGTGGGTTCGCCGATCTGCATGCCGTAGTTACGGCGAATGTAGTCAATAATGGCCTGATCAAACTTGTCACCGCCAACGCGGACACTGCAGGCGTAAACAATACCGCCGAGAGAAATCACACCGACTTCCGTTGTGCCGCCCCCGATATCAATGACCATAGAACCTGCAGCCTCGCTGACGGGAAGGCCTGCTCCTAGAGCCGCCGCCATCGGCTCTTCAATCAAATAAACCTGCTTGGCGCCTGCAGCTTCTGCGCTTTCTTTAATTGCGCGGCGCTCCACTTGCGTTGATCCGTAGGGAACACAAATAACAATGCGGGGACGCGGAGTGAAAATGCTCGGGGTATGCACTTTCTTAATAAAACTTTTGAGCATCTGCTCGGTAACAGTGAAATTGGCAATCACACCGTCTTTCATCGGACGGATGGCATCAATATTTCCGGGAACGCGTCCAAGCATGTTTTTAGCTTCCTGACCCACTGCGCGAACGTCAAGCTTGCCCGAATTGCTTTTATCGGTGCGAACTGCAACCACGCTCGGTTCGTTAAGAACCATTCCCTTGCCACGACAATAAATGAGAGTATTCGCCGTACCCAAGTCAATTGCTAAATCGTTAGAAAAATAATTTCTAATACTGCCGAACATCAAATTCCCCTTGCCGCCTCGCTTTGGCACATATTTCGTAACTGCCTTTACTGCTTTTAGTAACACGTAAGGCAAACGTAAATGATAGACTAAAAAAGGTATTTTAGAGTCCGGGAAAGAGTTTCTTGTTACTTGCAGAAACAAGACTTTTCGGGTCATCCACTTTTGCAGGAAATCCATGTCACTTACTATCAATGACGTGCGGCGCATCTCTGATCTCGCACGTATCGATTTGTCCGAAGAGAGTGCTAAGAAGCTCATGGGTGAGCTTAATGACATTCTTTCCATGGTCGAGCAGATTCAGTCTGTCGACACAACCGGTGTCGCTCCAATGCCTCACCCTTTCGGAGGTGTTCAGAGACTTCGCCCCGATGATGTCACCGAACACAATCGTCGAGAGGAAAATATGCAGAACGCTCCCGACGAAATGGACGGTTTATTCTTAGTACCAAAAGTCATCGAATAACATGAAAGAACTTACACATGCCTCCGTGGCAGAGTTGAGCGCTCTTCTTTCTAAAAAAGAAGTCTCTGCAAAAGAAATCGCTCAGGCTTATCTCGACAAAATCGAGGACAAAAAATCCCTAAATGCATTTCTAGATGTCCGTCCGGAAGTTACCCTGAAAGAAGCTGAAGCGGCCGACCGTAAGATCGCCGAAGGCACAGCTTCTCCGTTAACGGGTGTTCCTATTGCGCACAAAGATATTTTTGTGACACGCAATTGGGCCAGTACGGCTGCGAGCAAAATGCTCGAAAATTACATGAGCCCGTTTGACGCCACCGTTGTTGAACGTATTCAGGAAGCCGGCCTCGTCTGCCTCGGCAAGACCAACTGCGACGAATTCGCGATGGGTTCGACCACAGCAAACAGCGCATACGGCAAAACATTTAATCCCTGGAACGAACATGTCGTTCCGGGCGGCTCTTCCGGCGGTTCTGCCTCCTGCGTTGCCGCTCGCCTTACTCCGGCGGCTACTGCAACCGACACGGGCGGCTCCATTCGACAGCCGGCAGCTTTTTGCGGTGTGACAGGTATTAAGCCTACCTATGGGCGTCCCAGTCGTTGGGGCATGATTGCTTTCGCCTCCAGCTTGGATACCGCCGGCGTCATCGCCCAAACAGCTGAAGACTGCGCATTGGTTCTTTCGCAAATGATCGGTTTTGATAAGCGTGACTCCACAAGCATCGAACTGCCGCCCGAAGACCTGACAATCGGACTGAACGACGGAGTCAAAGGCCTGCGCATCGGGGTCCCGCGTGCCTGGATCGATAAAGCCGCTCCCACACTGAGAGACTCTATTTACGCCTGTCTCTTATACACATCTGACGC
>USHK01000294.1 GCA_900554375.1 uncultured Sutterella sp. | reverse complement strand
CTACACGTAAGGAGTCGTCGGCAGCGTCAGATGTGTATAAGAGACAGGTATTGACGTGGAAGTTCATGGTCAGCGTCGGTTCGTCAACATGCAGCAGCGGCAGGGCGTCGGGATGGTTAACATCAGTTAAGGTTGTACCGATGCCGATCTCTTCGATACCGTTAATCAGAACAATGTCGCCGGCTTCTGCTTCGTCAACCAGCTTTCTTTCCAAACCCTGGAATTTTAAAACCTGATTGACTTTGGCACGCTTGGGTTCGGAACCCGGTCCGTTCATGATAAGAACTTCCTGAAGCGGTTTGATGCGGCCGCGTTTGATACGGCCGATACCGATCTTACCGACGTAACTGGAGTAATCCAAAGAAGAAATCTGCATCTGCAGAGGGCCGTCAGGATCGTCGTCACGGACTGGCACTTTTTCCAGAATCGTGTCGAAAATCGCTTTCATGTTGCCGATCTTCTGCAGTTCTTCGACATCTTCCGTGAAACCGGCAAAACCGTTCAGAGCAGAGGCGTAAATCACCGGGAAGTCCAACTGTTCTTCCGTTGCGCCCAGTTTGTCGAAAAGATCGAACGTCTGATTGATTACCCAATCAGGACGAGCGCCCGGACGGTCAATCTTGTTAATCACAACAATCGGTTTCAGCCCTAAAGCAAGAGCTTTCTTGGTCACGAAACGAGTCTGCGGCATCGGGCCTTCCACCGCGTCTACGAGCAACAGAACGCCGTCAACCATAGACAGGACACGTTCGACCTCGCCTCCGAAGTCGGCATGTCCCGGGGTATCGATGATGTTGATGTGGGTACCTTCATATTCAACGGCGCAGTTTTTCGCCAAAATCGTAATGCCGCGTTCGCGTTCGATGTCGTTACTGTCCATCACGCGCTCGGCAACAGCCTGATTGGCACGGAAGGTACCTGACTGTTTCAGCAGCTGATCCACCAACGTGGTTTTACCATGGTCCACGTGAGCAATAATCGCAATATTTCTAATCGCTCGAGTCATATTAAAAATTATCTATCGTTGTCTACAAACGAAATTAATCGGTCCGGCGCCAGCGTTCCATCGGAAGCCAAACGTCCGACGCCGAGTAAAAATTCAGTTTTTTCGGCTGAGATCCCGTAAACACGAACTTTAGCCTCCTCGGTCGAACACTCGTTCGCGTGCACTTTCATGCCGTTGAGGAACCTTTTGGTAGCCCCTTCGTCCAGCCTGACAGGTGCAAGACTCATAAGCAATCGATCCGGAGGAAGCAAAACAGCTAAGCGCTGCTCCTCGGTCATGTGTTCAAACAGATCCAAATCCACAGCTTCTTCAATGTGGAGATCAGCAATGCCCGTCCTCCGCAGCGTCTTAAGGTGAGCGCCGCAGCCTAAGGCAGAACCGATATCCTCTCCAAGCGTACGAATATAAGTACCCTTAGAGCAACGAACCAGAAGAGTCACTTCCGGAGGTTGAAAGTCCACAATGTCAAGTGAGGATATTACTACTTTACGGGGCTCTCTCTCGATTTCCTCGCCTTTTCTTGCGAGTTTGTACAAAGGAACTCCGTCTTTTTTGAGGGCCGAGTACATCGGAGGAATTTGTACGATTTCTCCTCTGAATCGATCCAAAACATCACAAAACTCTTTAAATGAAAATTTCGGCTCGGCCGAAAAGATCACTTCTCCTTCAGAGTCTCCCGTGGAAGTTTTTTCCCCGAATTTCACCGTCGTTAAATATTCTTTATCGGCGTTGAGTAAGTCGGCTGAGAATTTTGTCGCTTCCCCGAAACACAAGGGAAGCAGACCGCTTGCCAAAGGATCAAGCGTGCCGGTGTGACCGGCTTTCTGTGCGTTCAGAAGACGGCGGGCCTTCTGTAAAGCGCTATTGCTCGACAAACCGACCGGCTTATCGAGCAATAAAACGCCGTCTATTTTTAAACCTTTACGACGACGACCCAAAATTATTCACCTTTAACTTTTTCTCCGTCCTCTGCACGAGCTTGACGGATCAGCTGATCCATTTCAAAGCCGCGTTCGACGCTCTTGTCATAGACAAAGTGAAGCTGAGGAACGGTGTGAATCTTCAAAAGTTTGAAGATTCTGGAGTGAAGCATCGGAGCAGCGCTGTTTAGAGCTTCAGTCGCTTCTTCCGGAGTCGATCCAATGGACGTAAAGTAAATCGTCGCATGTGCGTAGTCAGGAGTAATTTCGCAGCCTGTCAGCGTCACGAGACCCGTCTTTGGGTTGCTGACTTCTTTCTGAATCAGCTCAGCAACATCCCGCTGAATTTGGTCCGCAATACGGTTGGCGCGTCCCGGTTTGGTGGGTTTAATCATTTTTCAACTCCTCAATAAAACCAGCTAAATACAAAGGAGCCCGAAAGCTCCCTTGTGTTCAGGCTAAATCAATCTCAGATCGTTCTTGCGACTTCCTCGACCTCAAAGATTTCGAGCTTGTCATCGACCTGAATGTCATCGTTTCCTTTCAGAGAGATGCCGCACTCAGCACCGGCTTTGACTTCTTTAACATCGTCTTTAAAGCGGCGCAGAGAGTTGATCTCGCCTGTCCAGATAACGACATTGTTGCGCAAAAGACGGGCATGGGAGTTGCGTCTGACGACCCCTTCGAGCACCATGCAGCCTGCCACTGCGCCCACTTTGGGGACGCGAATAACCTGACGGATTTCAACCTGTCTCTTATACACATCTGACGCTGCCGACGACTCCTTACGTGTAGA
>USHK01000293.1 GCA_900554375.1 uncultured Sutterella sp. | reverse complement strand
GGAGTCGTCGGCAGCGTCAGATGTGTATAAGAGACAGTCTTTCTCTAAAAAGTTCGGCCGCCCTTTCGACAGATTTGAGGTTAATAACATTTCCGGAAGGAGCGTTTATAGCGACTTTATCCATTTGTTTTTCTCCGGCTCTTTCTTAAATCGACAAAAAAACTGCGGAGGAGCTGAAGACATTCTTCTTTCAGCACTCCAGCTGTCACATCAGTGTGATGATTGACTCTTTTCTCGTCAAATAGTTTAAACACACTTTCGACCGCTCCGGCTTTTTGATCACATGCTCCAAAAACTAAGCGAGAAAGTCTTGCGCCGATAATCGCGCCTGAACACATTGGACACGGTTCAAGCGTCACATAAATTGTGCAGTTATCGAGCCGATAGTTTTTAAGATTTTTAGAAGCGTTTTTCAGCGCGAGAATCTCGGCATGCCCGCTCGGATCATGGTCAGAGATAACACGGTTATATCCTCTTCCGATGATCTTGCCGTCCTTGTCTACGATGACTGCTCCGACCGGAACTTCCCCCGCCTTACGAGCTTTCTCCGCCTCGAGAAGAGCTTCCCTCATAAACAACTCATCGCAGGATCGATCAATTCGAGCGAGACGAACCTCTTCTTCACGGCTCAGCGCACGGCTTCTTCTTTTTTGTCGAACTTGTTCTCGAAAGCGGTCAACTGCAGCAGTGAGTTCCGCAAGAGAAAAACGGACTTCTTCTTCAAACGGCAAGGTTGAAGATAAATTCAAAAGATCCTCCGGTGAATCGGAGATCCAGCTTCCAGCTCCGGCTAAAAAGTTTTTTGCCTCTGCTAAATCAGGGTGGAGAGGATCCCTGGCCGTTGCTCTAAAAGTTCGAACAACCGTCTTTAGGCTATCAGAAGATTTAGAAAGAGAATCAAGGGATGAGCCCCGCCGAATAGACAATTTCACAAATTTAGAAATTAGGTCTTCCTGAAGAGCCATCTTTTCATCAAGTTTAATTAAGGCGAGGCTGTTTCCAGTTGATGTCCGAGTTTTGATTTGCAACGCTTTCCTGAAGTTCAGTCTCCAAACCTTCTTCGTCGTGTGTTAGCTGACCAAATTTCTTTAACCGGTTCAAAGCGTTGAGCATGGTTCTTGCGCCGCGTTCACCAACGTAAATGTCCGTATCGCCGTCTCCATATTGATTGTCCTCAGCAGCATTCAACGCAGAAGAAGCTGCCTCATACCTCAATGTGAGTTGGCGGAAATCCTCTGCAAGATAGCCGATCAATTCCAAAATAGCGACATAGGTGCTCCCTGTTAACTCAGGGTGTTTGACCAACTCTGAGTAGACCTTAATAAGCATCTCGTTCGCTTCATTTCGAGCGTTATAAACTTGCTCGACATGCTCGTCTGCTGCTGCATAAAAGTCTTCGAAGTTACTGAACTCATTCGGCTCAGGATGATACTTTTCAAACACGAGTATCTTTGCGCTCATTGCCGCGTGAACCATGTGGCCCTCTTCGATAACCTTATTCAGGTCTAGTGCCGCTTTTATAGGCTTTTTTCTGTATGTCTTCATGACCAAAGTATAACTGACATCGCTTTCCACAGACTGATGGTAGTGCACATAACCCAATAATGACGGTGAATTCGTGCGATTCGAGTAATCCAAGATAAGAAACTCTGTCACAGTCCCCAGTTTCTGACTTTGCGACCTGGCTCTGAAGATCTTCGATCCTCCACTTTTGTCGGAGTGTGCGCCCAATACTTATTTTTGATTGGCAGCAAAGAATGCAAACTTTCGCGCAGAGAGACGGATAAAGCTTCCCAAATTACTAATAAAAAGGGCGCCCTAAGGCACCCTCGCATTTCATTTTAGAAATTTCAAACGGCTGTCTGGGTTACTCCCACTCGATTGTTAAATTTAAATATAACCATTTGTTTTTAAAATTAACTTTTTCATTAAACGAACCTGATACCATGAAAAATACCATCAGAATGATTTTTTAACTATGACAGGTTATTTTCTGGCAGCACTTTTTCTCGTCAAAATATTTACGTTCAGCGACCTCGCCCTGTTTTCCAATATTAAAACTATCTATCGGACGGTGATAGCCCATGACGCGGGTCCAGACCTCACACTTAGTTCTCTCACTGTTTGAAATACCGAGTTTTTCAAGTTCAGTCATTTTCCTTTCTCCTTACCTGAGTTGGATGGCGCATCTTTCAATGATTCGTCTATCGCTGACTGCGCGTTCTGCACATTCTGCAAGAGTTTTTGAAGAGAGTTCAAGTGCGCGTCTAAATCGACCACACTCTCCAAGCTCCCTCTGTAGCCGTCGCTGTATCTCGGCGTCTCGCTCGCGCACCCTGACAGCAGAATCATTGAGAGTACTAATACTTTTTTCAAGATTTGCAATTTCTTTATCTTTCCTATGAAGGGTTTCAATCTGGCGAGCCAATAGCCGCTCCCTCTCCTGAGTCCACCTTAGCTCCGTTTCCTGCTGGCCGAAGTGATAACCCAGGAGACTGGAGAACATCACGGCGGCAATAATTAGGATTACTCGGATCATTTTCTGAAAAAGAGTTCTAGTTCTGCGTATCGACGGCGGCGCAAACCTCGCTCATAGGCCGTACCAGGTGAGCAGTATTTAGGCCACCATTCTCTGATTCCGTCCTCGTCCTCTGCGTTGACCATTTTGAATAATGTGTATCTGTCTCTTATACACATCTCCGAGCCCACGAGACGCTCATGAATCTC
>USHK01000292.1 GCA_900554375.1 uncultured Sutterella sp. | reverse complement strand
GACGCCGGCCCAAAGTTTTGGATTCCACATCGGTTCGTCAGGGATGCGGATGAAAGCATTTAAGCTCGGATATTCTTTCGGATTCTGTTTCATCATGACGGTCTTGCAGTCACGAACGAAATCGCCGTAGAAGTCATCAACGAAACGGTCAAACTTCGAGAAATCAATCGTCACGTCCTTGCCGCCGTTAGGAGAAGGCTCCACGAGGAGGATCGGAGAACCTGTACTGTTTTTAGCGAGGCGAAGCGTGATGCCGCCGTAAGTTTCATAAACGCTCTTTGAGTATTCCGGCGTCGTTTGGAAGAAGTCTTCAGCGATCGGATTCAGGCGAGGTTTACGGAGCCAAGGTTTATTCGGAACGTTTGGGCCGGAGACGATCATCGTACGCGGATCAGCCAGAACTTCAGGCGGAACGTTCAGATCTTTAGAGTGAACCATTTCTTCGAATGCATGTTTATCAGCATTTTTCTGCATGAGGTCCAGAATTGCCCAAACCTCAGGAAGGTTTTCCGCAGGCAGATCAAATTCGTCGACGTAACCGAACTTAGCGCTTTCTTCCTTGTAATTCGGACGCTGGTCCAAAGCGTGCATTACTTTCCAGGAACGGCCCTGAGAGGCAGACGGAACCGGCCATTTGGATTCTTCTGATTCCTGAACTTCAGGAACCATATCCATCGGAAGGTCAGTATCCATGTCATAGCTCGGAACCTGCTGATATTTAGGATACTGTTTAGGAGGCTGAGGCTTGTTTTCCTGCGGTTTATGAATCGGTGCAGGTGATGAGTTGTTTGTGTACTGCTCTTGCGCGGCTTTTTCATTCTTACTGATATTCCGACCACGCATTGTTCTTTGGTATAGAGAATTTCTGCGGTTTCCTTTATCACGCTGCTGGAAATTGTCCCGCCGGGCATTATCAGCAGAGGGTTCGGAATAAGAAGCAGGCGCCTCAAAAGCGGATTGTGTCACTTCAGGGGCCTGGCGAGCTTCCTGCATGACAGGTTCGGGAGTTGGGCTAAAGACACGAGGTTCGCTGCTGAATGTCTGCGGCGCTGCGGGGGCAGATGGTGCCGGTGCCACTTCGATGGGCGCATTTGTCGGCTCCGGAGCGCGTTTCTTTAATTGGAGTTTCGGTCTTCTCGGTGCCTCAGCCGCCGGAGTTTCAATAGAAATGGGCGGTTCCGCAGGAGTTTGTTCAGCAGGTACTGGCTCAGCAGCTTGGGTTGTCTGTGCCTCTGTGTTAGCTATCGCCGTGGCCTTTGTTTTTTCGTAATCTTTTACCCAGTTATACAGGCTAACAATATTGATACCCAAATCAGCAGCGACGGCAGCCGCTTTTTCTTTGCCTTCTACAACTCGTTGAGCTGCGTGATGTTTAAAAGAAGGATCAAAAGTTCGACGTGTTCTTTTTTGTTCCATAAACAGCGTTTCTTAAATTTTGCCGCCATTGGGAAGTTTTTTATCCCTAGGTCGTAGGAAAACGGCTTTCGATTAAATAAAAAGGAAAGACGAACGGGAAATCGAAACGTTAATAAAAACTTTCGTAGAGATAGACGGCGACGTGTCTTCGGAAGGAATTGTACCTTTATTTAGGTAAAAAGAGTTTAAAAATTAATGAAAAAACTTCGCTATTTCTTATTCTGGGCTTGAATTAGAGGAAAGGCGCAAAAACAATCAGAAAAATTCTTGAAACTAACCATCGCCTTCAAAAAGATTGAATTCCTAGGGAAACTACCTAAAAAATCACTCGTTTTTATATATTGTTCCTCTTCAAAATGACGGCATTCTCCTTTTTGCTTTTATTTAGTTAATAAATATCGTTATGACAACTAAGAACTCAACCTTTGGGAAGCTGACAGTTGCAGCTGCCCTTTGTTCTTCTGCCATTATGTGTGCATCCACCGCTTCTGCCGCCGGCTTCCAGCTGACTGAGCAGAGCGTTGCAGGTATGGGCCGTGCTCACGCCGGTGCCGGTATCGTCGGTGATGACGTTTCTGCGATTCATTTCAACCCTGCCGGTATGACTCTTTTGCATGGTCTCCAGACGACCGTAGCCGGAACGTATGTTTCTTTGGATATTGATTACAAAGGATTAGACGGAGCAAGAGAAAACGGCCGCGATAAACCCGCAACCATTCCAGCCGCATTTCTGTCTTATCAAGTGAACGATTCTTTATGGTTGGGTTTGGCGATTACTTCTCCTTATGGTATGAGAATTCGTTATGGGAGTGATTGGGCTGTAAAGGAACGCGGTATCAGCGGTTCCGTGACGACGGTGGACATCAACCCCAATATCGCATGGAAGGTAAATGACTACATTAGCCTCGGCGGCGGAGTTTCTGCTCTTTGGACACACTCTAAGATTAAAAGCGGGCTCCCAGTTGGTGGCGGTCAGTTCGAATACAAAGGTTCTGATTGGATGTTTACCTACAACTTAGGCCTCATGGTGACTCCGACAGAAGATTTACGCTTTGGCGTCTCCTATCGATCTTCTGCCCACGTAACCGCTCGCGGTGACTACTATATCCGCGGTAACGCTATTATGAATGGCGAAGGTGACGGCAAAGGGCGTCTCCAAACCCCTGAGACGGTTTATATATCAGCAACTTGGAAACCTATTCAGAGATTAAGACTGTCTGGGTTGGCGCGCTGGGCAAACTGGAAAAAATTCGAGGACATGCGTTTTAGCATGGATAATAAAGAAAATTTGACTCCTGTCTCTTATACACATCTCC
>USHK01000291.1 GCA_900554375.1 uncultured Sutterella sp. | reverse complement strand
CTTTTAGATGACCATGGCGACGTGAACAAAAACCAATAATCCGCTGAACAGCACAATGAGATAAGCGATTACACCGAAAATATAAATGGCCTTGAGTAAAGGTTTCCTCTTAAGGCGCATTGCCGCCATAAAGCTAAGCACGGAAAACACAAATCCCCACAGATAGAGAATAACGGCACAAATTAAAAGAGCTAAACCTGCCGCGTCAAAGTTGGGATTTTCACGATAAGTAAAGGCCATTCCGACGCCGTAGAACATCAGCGCCCAAAAAAGCGAGCCGCAGACGAGATAGCCCCAAAAAAGTTTACCCACGGACCGATTACCCGGGAACCCTCTATTTAGTTCGGATTCTATTTGGGCTTTTTCTTCTTTCTTTTCTTCCTTCAACTCAATCTCGGAAGGAGGTACAGAAGCCGGCTGCTCCTTCGTTTCTGCAGTTTGAGCTGCGATTTCTTCGCTTTTCTTTTCCTTTTCTTGTGTGGTCATGCTTTTCCTAGATTAGTGTTGTGGATAGACGGCGAGTTCAACTAAGTTTTGATCAGGATCTCTGAGGTAAACAGAGGTCATTTCGCCTTTTCTTCCATGGCGAACGACTGGCCCTTCGACAAAAACATCAAGTCGGCGAAAAGCTTCTGCTATTTCGCTCGGATCTGAGTCCGTTTTAATTTCCAAGCAAAAGTCTCCGGTGCCCGGAACTGCGACTTTTGCTTCAGGCAATAGGGGGTGTCCAATTACATGAAGGTTGATCTTAAAACGAGGAAACTCAATCTCATACCTCTCGCCTTCTTTTCGAACCTTAAGTCCGAGAAGACGATAAAAGGACACCATGGCTTCCGGCTGAGCTGTTGTCAGACAGAAATGATCCAGTTCCAAAATATCAAAAAGTTCGGAGGGTGCTGAGGCTCTGCCTATATAAACCGGCTTTCCTTCCTGCAAAACGATGTCTCCCTGTTTTAGCTCAGGATGCATCTGAAGGTATTCGTCTTTGATAACAATCTCACCGCCGATGACCTTCCCTACGGAAATTCGATACAACGGCTTTGACCGCTTTTTAACCGGATCCCAAACGTTCTTATACTCAAAAACATATTGCGAAGTTCGGGTCTTTTGAATGCCGAATTTAGCCGTTTTAAGGTCTGAAACCGACTCAGCGCTCACTCTTTCCTCCATTTTTGAGTTTCCTATTATGGACAATTTTGGCACGGCGTTTAACTGTCTCCAACTACAATTTCCCTGCTCGGGCGATAGAAGACCCGACCGAAAATTCAAATGAAATTACAGGAGGTTAATCCTATGTCTGATTCATGCACATGCTGCTGCGGTTCTAAGAAGGCAGAAGACAAGAAACCTGTCGATCCTAAGGTCGAGGAAGCTAAAGACCTTAAGAAAGAAGAAGTTGAAGCTGTTGAAGCCAGCACCGTAGAGGGAGAATAACTCTCAGTCCTTCAGAAGCAATTTCTGAATAGAACGGAATAGCAGAAAACCGCGCAGGAGCGCAAGCTCGTGTGCGGTTTTCTTTTGCCTTTCGGCAAATCACCAAGGAGAAAAGAATAATTAATCGGTTAAGGAACCTTGATATTTGTAAATTCGTGACATTCGTCGCAAGCCAGGACCGGTTTCTTATGACCGTGATGGCAGGCACCGCAATCTAAATTTTCTAAGTGGGAAGCGTGCGGATTAATATCATTTTTATCCGTTCTTGCCGCAAGTTTTTCATAACTGACGTGGCATTTGAGGCAGCCATCCGTGTTAACGGCTTTCGGGGGCATTGTCGTATGGCAGGACTCGCACTTCAAACCGCGCTCAACGTGGCGATCGGCCAGCATTTTATCTGCAGCCAAAGCACCTTGTGCTGACAAAAGTGCTAAGGAAACTAGAAGCAGTAACTTCTTCATAGGAAAATCCTTTTTTCTTATTGCCGATGACCGGCGCCAGGAGGCGCCGGCGTTATTTTTGTTATGACCAGGGAGTTTCGTTAGCTACGGTCCTACCGGCGATTCTTCCAAATACGCAGGCTTCGGAGTTGTTCGTGGCGCCCTGATAGATATGGCCCCACATAGAACCCAATTCACCGGCGCTGTAGAGGCGGGCGATCGGTTTGCCGAATGGATCCAGAACCTGACCGAGTTTATTGCGGCGCGGACCGCCTTGAGTATTCAGGATTGTCGGGTAGAGTTCGGCAGCGTAATAAGGACCATCACCGATCGGACGGGAGATAACCGGGGCTTCACGGCCTTCAAATGCAACCTTGCCTTTCTTCTCGAGAGGACGGCCGAAGTCTTTATCGGCGCCGGCGTTGATCTGGCTGTTCCATCTGTTGACGGTTTCAACCAAGTTTTCGGCCGGAACGTTGATCTTCTTGGCCAGTTCTTCGATAGTTGGAGCAGAGACGATAACGCCCTTTTCAATTTCAGCAGAGTTGTCTTTGCTCCACTTGTAGTTTTCTCTGTTAAGTGCGTAGCCGGAAGTCGCTCCCCCGATGATCGGGCCTCTGACTCTGGCAGCTTCATCAAAGATGACGAAGCAAGGAATGCGCGGATAACGATGTTTGATCGGATCTAAGACGTTGACACCGTAGATGCAGGTATGGTTGTCCATCTTTTCGTTAGCAAATCTCTTGCCGTCCTGATCAACGTAGATGTAAGAAGGAGCAAGCATGTTAATTTGCAGAGCAGTCTTGAGACTGTCTCTTATACACATCTCCGAGCCCACGAGACGCTCATGAATCTCGT
>USHK01000290.1 GCA_900554375.1 uncultured Sutterella sp. | reverse complement strand
ATCCTCGCCAGCCTCAGCTAGTTGATTGATCCGCTCGTCGCAGTACCGCGGGATGTATTTCTCAAAAAATCGTTCAACGAGCCTCTCATACTCAGCCTGTCGTTTTTCTTCCTGCCAGCTCATTTGCCAGAGGTCACCAGGACCCGGGCAGGTGCGAGGTGTGTAAGTCATCTGAGCCACTCCACTAAGAAAAACGGGAGAACGAACGAGGAGGCAAGCAGCACATAAGCAATCCAAGCCAAGATGATGTTGTCATCATCCGAATTTTTTGCAGTCAGAAATTTCTTCATAACAACCTCCAAAAGAAAACCCCGCCAGCTCAAGGAGGAAAACTGGCGGGGCAGAGGAGAGAAACTTAATTTTTAATGTCGGGATAAAGGTCTTTATCAATCGCCTCTATCGCCAGATCACCTATAGAATCAAGCGCATATTCCTTGAAGAGCGCCTTAACTTCCTTCTGAGCTTCAGCAGTCTGGACAACGTGGCCGAGATCAAGCGTCACCTCTTTCTTTCCGTAAAGCAGTGCCGATACAACAGCACGTTCTGCATACGCAAGTGCATCAGTGAGACAAATTGCAGAGCCTCTTTCTGTCAGGATGTCATCAACAACCGCATCAAAAATCTGTTTTTGTTCATCCGGTAATAAGATCATTTTTCTCTCCTTTAAAACCATGTAAAAAAGACCACATTCAAAAGCTCCCCTAAGAGCAAAAATTGGAACTAACAAAATTGGTAAAGCCCGGGGAGCTTATGAAGCTGGTCTGAACTTGTACGTTTTTTGAACAAGTTGAAAAGTTAATGGCAACAAAAAAGCCCGCCGAAGCGAGCTTTTAAAGTATTAGAAACTTCCTAATGGTTTATTTGCTACCTAGGTGTTGGAGAACCAAAATCCCCGCAACACATGCAAGGCCGCCTAGAAAATAAAGAATCCAAGCAGTTGTCATTATTCATCCTCCTTCGTAAGAACAATAGATAGCGCAATGAAAACTAAGCCACCTAACAGCCCGGCCGTGTTGCTTTGGAATAGCCCGAGTGCTACACCTGCCACACCAAGTTTTTCGAGCGCATCGGTCAAGCGCTTAATCTTGTTCCTGTACCTATTGATCTTTACAAGCATCTAAATTTCCTTTCCTGCATTTTAGTCGAATTTAGTTGGATTTAGTTTATCGATACCGCATTCGGGGAGTGTGGAGTGTCCGTCTTTCCGGACTGTCACCTCCGCGAGATAATTAATTTGCGAACTTTCAACTATCTCAATGGAGGAAAAATGGAGCTACCCGTCAAAACTAGAATTCCGATGGAGATCAATTACATACTGTTGCTTGGACAAACTGTTCAAACTTATTCTCGGTACGAAGGCACCATTGTCGATTTAATAGACAAGTATCGTGGAGGCTTTAGGGAAGGTTATTACCTTAAATTCAGCTACAACCCTGCTGATCTAAAGAAAGAATTGAGAAAAATTTATAACGAGCTGCCAAACGGTAAAGAGAGAATTGCGATCGATCGAGTGTTCAATGGTTTCTCTAAAGCAATAGACGTAAGGAACGGGTTATTCCACTCATCAACCTGCACCTCAGAGGATAATCAACAAGTCTTGCTTCATCAGACTGGCAACTTAAATCCTTCAAATCCAAGCCAAAAGCGGGGACGTAAATGTAGTTGTATCTGTTTCGACTATGCAACCTTAAAAGGCCTCTTAGAAGAAATGACAGAAAACTATTATGACGCCTCGCATCTCTTTGAATTTAAGCGTGGGCATTACGATTCTCCGCTTCGTTGATCTTTTGCCATCTATCTGAGAGTTTTGCCAGATCCTGATCTTCTATGAAAGCGTTTTCTGCGTAGGCAACCCCCAGCTTCGGAACTCTAATGACGATTTTGATACACGGCCTATCGAATGTAGTTGTATCAATCTTTACTACTGAGTTTGGGGGTAGGGGTTCCGTTTTCAAACAACCTACAGGCAGTTGCTGCCGTGTGGTTCGAGCCGATTCATAAGTAATTTGCTCAAGCAGCTTGTTGGCTTGCATAGATTGAAAAGAGATCTCTTGGATTCGCTTGGTTTTATCCACTGATGTCAACTCATGATTTCTTTGCGCAAACTCAATAAGTGTCAGGTTGCGCTCTATCAGCGTTTCTAATAATCCTTGCATTTCCGCTTTACTCATCCAAAGCGAGAGGTTCCCGCAACAAAGCGCGCACGGTACATCTTCCTCTTTATCTTTCATTGTTGTCTCCTTAAAAAAACAGAAGCGCCCTCCGACATCAATAAGTAGGTTCAAAAAGGTGAAAATGAAGGAGGACGCTTATGTTTGCGAACTGTCTTTGCTGGAACGGCCCCTAATCGCACCGACCGACTTTAACGGTCAAATACTTTCAGCATTCTCTCTGCCGCATCCTCCTTTTCAGTCGGATTGCTTGGGCGCAATTCACTCGCCGCCCGGTCGCTCCCTGGCTTTTCGGTTTACTCAGCTTTAGGAGCTCTTCCTTCCTGACAATCTTCAGAAGGACTTTTAAAGAACGATTGATTGATGTAGAAAGAATAACATAATGTTATGTAAAATTGCAAGCATATTGTTATGTAAATGATAACAGGCAGTTAGGTATTTTTAGCAATGTGTTTCTTTTAGGCAACAAAAAAGCCGCTCTCGCGGCAAAAGAAAACCGCCCGGAGGCGGCTGATAAGTAGACCTGTCTCTTATACACATCTCCGAGCCCACGAGACGCTCATGAA
>USHK01000289.1 GCA_900554375.1 uncultured Sutterella sp. | reverse complement strand
GCCCTATTGGCCTTTCGGAAATTATTATGCCGGTTGCAATCTCTAAATATTTAGAGCTCAATCCGGATGTTTCCGTTTCTATGAGGTCTTTAAGCTATGTAGAACTCATGACGTCTGATGCGATTACGAGTTACGACATCATGTTTTCTGTCACACCTCTGAACATTCCTACAAGAGATTCAAAGCTAATCGCAGGTATTTCTTTTATGTTGGCAGCCACGCCACAGTATCTCAATGCTTTGAAGTACCCCATTCGGTCACCAAGGGACTTAGCTGAGCATCCTATTTTTTCCTTCTTCTCCCGCAACAGAGAACGAAACATGGTCCTGAGAAAAGGCAGTGATTATTTTCCCCTGCACTTCCATGCTCACATGAGACTGAATAATCCCGGAGGAATAAAACAAGTCGTTATGCGCTCCAAAGGAATCGGTGCTTACTGTCCCGTTTATTACTATCTTGATGAACTCGCCAACGGTACAGTCTGCGAGGTTCTTCCGGAATGGAAATTCCCGGTTCAGCAAATCTATATCAGCCGTAAAGATCGGGACAGAGTGGCAGTGAACCGTTTTGTCCATTGGCTTATCGAATATTTCGAACATTGTCCGGGATTGGTCCCGCCAAGTTATGAGGGTCTTTGGGTCGGGGACTTTGTTGACGGAGCCCCTGTATGACTTCAAGTGATTACCGGTTTACTCTCATTGAAGAGTCGGAAGTCTTCGAGCCGTATCTTTCCGCTGAGATTAAGAAAAAAGCTTTACTCTGGAAACCTTCGGAATTTGAACTTCCGCAAAACGATCCGGGCCTAGCTGCGGCATTTTTTACACTTACCAAACCGCATGCCTTGTTTTATGTACCTAAACTGCTGACCCACTCCTCTGCTCATAAAAATAACCATTATTTAGCCGCACTATCACATGCTCTTAGCACCCGGAATGGACTATTAGTCAGCTGGTTACTTCCGGGAGAAGATGCGCCTCACTTTATTGAGTGCGAACATCTTTTAATTAGATTGCCGGACGTTTTTTATTGTTCTTCTTCTAAGAATCTTGTGACCGATTGGATTGACAAGATATTGTCAAGGAAACGAATTAGCGTCAGCGGGAATAAGCCTTTGCGTCTGATAGGAAGGCATCTTTTGGTCCAAATGACAGTGGCAGCGGCGCTTAAATGTCTTGCCAACCCAGGCTTTGACGGGGTTTACAGCTTGGCCGCGAACGGTGAGACCTCTTTATTCGATCTCATCAACTTTATAAGATCAGTTTTGAAGCGTTTATTGCCTAACCATAAGCTGGCAGAGATCTCATTTAGCTGTGAACAGCCTCTTCAAATGAGACAAAACCTTGATACCGCCTTTATGGAAAATTTCAACGTGATTTTGCCGAGTTGGCACAACGGAGTAGAAGAAACGATCGTTGCGTATTTACTCAATCGAAAGCTCTTCTAATCTTTATTAATAGATTCTCAAAAAAAGAGACGGCTTCCGAAGAGGCCGTCCGCATTCAAATTTTCAGAGCGGGACGCCTTGCGGCGCCCCATCCCCTTATCAGATCACAGGAGAATTAACCGATCTGCTTGCCCATTACTTTCTGGCCGGCAACCCAACCGGAAGTATGTGCGAAACCGCAGGCGTTGCCGCCGCAGTAGAAAGCTCCGTGAACACCGGCAACTGTTTCACCGGCAGCATAGAAGTGGTTCACAGGTTTCATATCCCAGCCCAAAACCTGGAGATCTTCGTTAACACGAACACCGCCGCAGGAGAGGTTATTCCACGGTTCCATACGGATCATGTAGTACGGGCCCTTTCCGATCGGATACATATCCTTGTCGGTGCGGCCGAACTGCAAGTCGTTATGGTTCTTAGCTGCTTCATTCCAAGTAGCGATCTGTTTCTTGAGACCTTCAAGATTCATTCCGGACTTCTGGCAAAGTTCTTCAAGTGTGTCGCACTTCCAGAGGTTCTTACCGGCTTTGAATTCTGCTTCAACACGTTCGGCAGGCCAGCTCGGCAGACCGATCAAAGCGCCGAGTTTGATCTTGCCTAATGTACGATCCCAACCGGCTTGGTCGGCAAGAACATAGTGGCAGCCGTCAGGTTGAGAGGCCAGAGAAGGTGTAACGTGGCAGATGCCTTCTTTTTCAGTAATGAAACGCTGACCGTTCTTGTTAACCAAGATACCGCCGTTATTGGTGATGAACCACCAGCGGCAGTACGGGCCGTTTCGTCCGTTCACAACGATGCCGCAGGGATAGGAAGCGATGTACTGCATGTGAGACAGAGGAACACCTACGTCGCGGACTGCAATCATCATAGCTGTACCGTCATTCTTCGGACCGCCGATAGCGACGCCCTTGCCTGCTACGCTGGGAACCCAGCGGTCAAGAGACTGAGGTGTGCCGGTGATACCGCCGGTAGCCATAATGACGCCCTTATTGGCCTTGACGTTCTTGGCTTTATCGCCTTCGCCAACCTGAACACCGACAACGGTGTTGGTAGCCGGATCATAGTAGAACTTGGTGACGCCCATGCCGTGGTTGATCTTGATACCGCGTTTGTCGAGCTGTTTGACGAGAACTTCGATATAGTCGCGGCCCTTAAAGGAGTCCTGACGATGAGCCCGCAGACGGCTGTGACCTGCATACGGTTCAAGGTGGTGTTTAGCTAGGCCGGCTTCTTCAAGGAAGTCAAATGCTTTACCGGAATTCTTGGCGAAGCAGTAAACCGGTTCCTTCAAGCTCATGTAGTT
>USHK01000288.1 GCA_900554375.1 uncultured Sutterella sp. | reverse complement strand
GAGATTCATGAGCGTCTCGTGGGCTCGGAGATGTGTATAAGAGACAGAATTAGTACAAAGTATTGATAAGAGACTTTGGCACATTGTAATAATTTGTTTCTAACAAAAAAACGAAGGGCGGCCAAGAGGCCGCCCTCGAAAGGCGAATCAAGAAGCGTTTGTCTTAAGAAAAACTCTTTTTGTAGAACGCAACGATTTCCTTCATCGGAATATATTTCATGTTGTCGTAGAGATCCGTGTGATTGGCCCCAGGAATAATCATGAGCTTCTTATTGTCGCCAGTGAGTTTCTTGAAAGCGTCTTTGCTGAAATACAAAGAGTGCGCTTTTTCGCCGTGGATCATCAGCACTGGATTTTTGATTTCATCCGCGAAAGTTAGAAGCGGAGTGTTGATGAAAGACAGCGCGGAGGTCTTGTTCCAATGTCCGTTAGAGTTGATGGATCTCGGATGGAAACCTCTCGGTGTTTTGTAATACTCCCAGTAGTCCTTTACAAACTGAGACTCGTCTCCGGAGAGCTTTTCCGGTAGACCCGCTCCCGGTGCGTAGACCCCGTTCTTGCTATCCACGGTGCGCTGAGCATTAAGTTCCTGCTTTAATGCGTAGCGTGCGTCTTTGTCCATTTTGTCGAAATAGCCATAAGTGTTCACGCGGCACATGTCGTACATCGTGGAAGTAACAGTTGCCTTGATGCGAGTATCAATTGCAGCGGCGTTTAAGGCAAATCCGCCGAAGCCGCAGATGCCCAACACACCGATCTTGTTCGGGTCGACGCCGTTAAGATGGGAAAGATAGTCAACTGCTGCGGAGAAATCTTCCGTATTGATGTCAGGAGACGCTAGGTTGCGAGGAAAGCCGGAGCTTTCACCGGTAAAAGACGGATCAAAGGCCAAAGTTACAAAACCGTTTGCGGCCAGAGTCTGTGCATACAGTCCGGAAGCCTGTTCCTTAACGGCACCGAATGGACCGCAAACGGCGATGGCCGGAAGTTCACCTGAAACGTCTTTAGGACGATACAAGTCACCTACCAGTCTCGTGCCGAAACGGGTAAAGAAAGATACTTTTTTATGTTCGACTTTGTCGTCCTGCGGGAACGTTTTATCCCATTTCACTGAATTGTTCATTTTTGTTTTTCCCTCCGAGGAGCGTACCGGTCCCGCAATGGTTAAAGCAGCAACGGCAGCAGCTCCGATGATGAAAGATCTTCTTTGCATGATTTTCGACGGATGTTGAAAATGACTGGGGACAGAATAAAAACTTTGCCTTAACATATCAAATACTTATTTAATAGCTTAGATATGCTTTTTTAGTATATGGACTTAAGAAGTCTTCGTTTCTTTCTTGCTGTCGCAGAAAACAACGGTGTGCAAAAGGCCGCAGAGTCTCTGCACTTGACTCAGCCGAACGTCTCTCGGACGCTTAAGGCTCTGGAAGAGGAATTGAACGCGCAGCTGTTTATCCGAACGGCCCACGGGGTGGAGATTACAGAAGAAGGAGAGCTTCTCAAGATGCGTGCTCAGGAAATCCTTTCTTTGGTGAATAAGACCAAGGCCGAGTTTGTTCATTCTAAAGAGAGTGAACTGAGCGGCGAGGTACGGATCGCTGCAGGAGAATCCGAAGGCATGCGCAATGTTATTCGTGCGATGTCGCTCTTTAAGGCCCGGCACCCTAAGGTTGAGTTTTCCGTCTCCAGCGGCAATAGCGCCAATGTGGCCTATCAACTAAATGTGGGCCTGTCCGATCTCGGCATCGTCTTTGATCCATTTGATGTTTCAAACTACGAGTTTACCTGTTTGCCTTGGAAAGAAAACTGGTGCGTATACCTCCGTAAGGATGACCCGCTCGCAGAAGAGCCGTTTATTACGCCCCTCATGCTTCGAGATCGTCCGCTGATCCTTTCGGCGCAAACGAGAGGCGCGGGCTTTTTGAAGTCTTGGCTCGGCTGCAGTCTCGACGAATTAAACGTGGTGGCGTATTTCACATTGATTAACACGCCTAAACTCATGGTCGAAGAGGGACTCGGTGTGATGATCTCCTTTGACAACTTAATAGACCTGGATCCGAAAGGACCGCTGGTCATTAAACCTTTGGCTCCGGAACTTTGCTCCGCGACCTATCTCATTCGAAAGAAGCAGAAGGTGTTCTCGCGGGCGGCTCAGGCTTTTTATGAATATCTAAAAGAGTACTCATCGAACGCGGAAGCAGCTCAAAACAATTAAGCCGGAGAACAGTTCGAGGATAATTTGCAGCTGCGCTAAACTTTCTGCACTCCTCAAACTCCGTTTCGGAATAGAACCTTTTTTACTTTAGAAAATATGACTCAAGATTTCGTCCATCTTCGCATGCACACCGAGTTCTCAATTAAAGACGGTATGCTCAATCCGAAGAAAGTGGTACATAAAGCGATTGCCTCCGGGATGAAGGCGCTGGCGATTACAGACGCCACGGCGATGTTCGGTGATGTCATTTTCTATAAAGCAGCTTCTGCCGCAGGCATCAAGCCGATTCTCGGTGCGGACTGTTCGATTACTAATCACTACAACCGTGATGATTATCTGCGTCTCTTGTTTTTGGCTAGAAATCATCAAGGGTACTTGACGCTTTGTGATCTCTTAAGCCGTGCCTGGCTGACCAATCAATATAAAGACAGAGGCGAAGTCGACTTGGATTGGATTACACCGGAAATGGCAGACGGCCTGATTGTGCTCTCAGGCTTTAATACCTGTCTCTTATACACATCTGACGC
>USHK01000287.1 GCA_900554375.1 uncultured Sutterella sp. | reverse complement strand
ATGTTCAGCTAAGCCCCGAGACTTTTAAATTCACAGCCCCTAAAGGCGCGGACGTGATCGAAGTTAAGTGAAATTCTTCTCTCTACCTGGATGCTGAAGTTATTGACGGTACGCCGGGTGCTCTTCTGCGGGTCATCCGCGGTAACCCTTTTTAGTAAAACTGTGCGATCTGTGTTTCTTTTGTCAGTTTTTATGCCCAAATTTGTCAGGAGAATGGCTTTAATTTTTAGACAGCGCTAAATAGTGTTATTCTCCGAATAACAGAACACACGGGGAGTCAGGTCTTCTAATCCAGTCCCTTATAAGTAAAAAGAAGGCCGGCTTGTATTGATGGACACAAAGAACGAAGTTATTCGTCCGGCGAGAAGTCTGGCGATCTCTGCCTTCGTTAGACACGGAGGCATGAATGAGTAAAGTTTTTCTATGCGGGGATCCGCACGGAGAGTTTGACCACATCTTAAGTGCCATAGAGCAATGGCACCCGGATGCGATCTTGATTCTTGGTGATTTGACTCCGTCTCATTCTTTGGATGAGATTTTTAAAGACGTCAAAGGGACTAAGATTTATTGGATTCCCGGAAATCACGATACTGATTCGGACCTGATTTATGACCGTCTTTGGCGTTCATCTTTCGCGAAACATAATCTTCACGGCAGAGTACAGGAAGTTTGCGGCGTTAAGGTTGCCGGATTAGGAGGTGTTTTCCGCGGTCAAATTTGGATGCCGCCGGCAGTGCCCCTTTACGCCTCTCCAAGTCTTTTCATCCGGAAGATCGGCAAAAGCGGAATGTGGCGCGGAGGTCTTCCACGGAGACACCGTTCTACAATTTTCCAAAGCGTTTACGAGAAGCTCAAGGAGTGTAAAGCCGATATTCTGATTACGCATGAGGCTCCTTCCATGCACCCGAAAGGCTTTAAAGCGCTTGACGACTTGGCTGCAAAGATGGGGTGCAAAATCATTTTTCATGCCCATCAGCATGAAAGCAAGAGATATTGCCCATGTAATGGCCTCTGCGCACGCGGAATCGGACTTCGTGGAATTATTGATTTAGAAGGGAATGTTATTGTTCCTGCACAGGTCGATCCGCGCGAGCTTGAGGCAAAAGTCCAATCTGCCCCGTCCCCGGTTAAAACTCAATTAAGAAGGACGCCGGCTTCGAAATTCCGGCGTCTCAATCGTTTTAATCGATTCTCAAGAAAAGGATGGTCTAACAGGCCCCCCAAAAAGGAACGACAGGGATAAGTTCCCCTTCTGCGGGCGCGGCCTGATCGTCAGCCAAATAAATGAAACAGTTGGCTTTTATCATGGATTTTAAAGCGCCCGTCTTTTGCGTACCTGCCGGCGTAACTGTCACACGGCCGTTTTCCATTGTCACCAAGCCTCTCTGGAAGTCTGTATAGCCTAAGCTCTTCTTAAATTTACCTTTTGCCGAAGCCAAGGCGTAGATAAGTTTCGGATTTGCCTGCCCCGAGAGCAAGGCCAAGGCGATGGATACAATGGCATAGAAAGTAACTTGAGCGGCGGTGGGATTTCCCGGGAGTCCGAAGAAGTAGGCTTTTCCGATTTTTCCGACGGCTAAAGGTTTGCCTGGTTTAATCAGACAATGCCAGGAAATCAGTTCCCCTACTTCTAAGACAACTTTTCTCGTGAAGTCAGCTTCGCCGACGGAGACGCCTCCGGAGGTAATGACCGCATCACACTCCTGAGAGGCCTTTAAAAGACATTCCTTCAATGCTTCGGGATTATCTTTGATCACACCATAATCAATGGTGTCGAAGCCTTTTTCTCGTAACATTGCGCCGATGCAATAGCGATTCGAGTCGTAAATTTTGCCCGGGGCAAGGGGCTTATCGATGCTCTGAAGTTCGTCGCCTGTTGAGAAGAATCCAACCTTAACTTTTTTGAATACGGTTACCTTATGGATACCGAGCGCAGCGAGGAAATTTATTTCCGGCGCATGGAGAAGGGTGCCCTTCGCCATGCAAACGTCGCCGCTCCTGATTTCTTCTCCTTTCCGGCGGACATTATCGCCGGCTCTTACATCCGGAGGAAAACTAATTTCTTTTTCGTTGGTCTTCACAATCTCCTGTTTGACGACGGTGTCTGCTCCTTCCGGAACTTCACCTCCTGTCATAATGCGGACACATTCACCTTTCTGTAGCTTTTTCTGATACGGATGACCAGCAAAAGAGGAACCGACTTCTTTTAACGTAAAGCCTTCTGGTTCTATGTCTTCAGAGCTAAAAGCCCAGCCGTCCATAGCAGAGTTATTAAAAAGCGGAAGATCGATGGGCGAGTGATGATCTCTGGCTAATACAAACCCGAGTGCTTCGGTAATCGTCTTTTCTGTTGTTGAAGTGACAGGCCCAATATAAGAACGCAGGAATTCGAGTGTCTGCGTATAGGTTTTAACTTCCATCGGAATGCTCCTCTTCTAATGTTTTGTTTAATAGTGCCAGCTCTTCAAGGGTGTTGAGATTTATGAAATCGCCTTCTTCGATCTCGCATTCCAATTCGAATGCTCCAAGATGCTCTAAAAAACCTAGGACGCTGCGTTTGTTTGAATCTAAGAATGAGGTAAGCGAGGGCAGGACATCTTTGTGAAGGAGGCAATGCAAAGGTTCTTTTTTACCTTTGTGCGTTGGAAAGACACAGAGTACTTGTTTCTCTTTCGCTGTTTTATGCAGCAGTCCGGCCAGATTTCGCGGGAGGAACGGTGTATCTGTTGGGGCTGTCTCTTATACACATCTCCGAGCCCACGAGACGCTCATGAATCT
>USHK01000286.1 GCA_900554375.1 uncultured Sutterella sp. | reverse complement strand
CTACACGTAAGGAGTCGTCGGCAGCGTCAGATGTGTATAAGAGACAGGTGAAGGCATTTATCCGGGCTGCAAGGACAGAGCAGCGAGAATTAAACGCTTGTGTTTTTACCATCGCAACGGTTTTCGAGAAATCGGCCCTTTGAAGACTTGGCGCGGAGAGAAATTCAGAACACTGGTTTACGGCGACAAGGAGATCTCTGAGGAAGAAATCGAAGATTTTTGGAAAATTTTCGGTCACTTATGGGAGGGGCAGGAGATTGCCACCATTCCTGCTGCGCCGGGTTCATAGGATGGGAAAATAACAGGAAAAGAACTGTAAAATGCACGCTCCTAAGGCATAGTCAGCCGGATTATTTAAAAATCAAATGAGGCTGGTTAGCTATAAGCAGCTATAGGATTGAGTTCAAGACCAATCAAGTTAACCGATAATAGAAAGAGCATAAAAATGAAATTAAAAGCTGTGATCGCTGTGTCCGTTCTCGCTATTGCAGCAGCAACCGGGGGCTGGATGTATTATCGATACGAGTCCGCCCCAAAGAATTTAGAGCTTTACGGTAATGTTGATATTCGGCAAGTGAATCTGGCTTTTTTGTGGCCGGAACGTATCAAGTCGATTCTTGTCGAGGAAGGAGATTTCGTCAAAGCCGGTCAGCCAGTGGCAGAACAGGAAACGGACACACTCAAAATCGAGATAGAACAAGCTAAGGCTGCGGAGCAGGCTGCGTACCAAACTTATTTGGCCTTAAAAAACGGCAGTCGGCCGGAAGACATCGCCAAAGCTGAAGCCGCTGTTTTAGTCGCGCAATCCCGTCTGCATTTAGCACAGAAAGATTTTGAGCGTGTGGATGGTATCTTTAAGTCCACGAAAGGGCAGGGCGTGAGCAAACAAATCCTCGACACCCAAAGCAGCCAGCTGCAGGTCGCCAAGAACGAATTGCTCTCTGCCCAAAAGAGCTTGGAACTAGCAAAGATCGGTCCTCGCGCCGAAGATGTTGCCAGAGGCTATGCACAATGGCAGCAGACAAAAGCGCAAGTTGCCCAATTGGAATTGAAGTTAAAGCAGAGTACGTTGTATGCGCCCCTCGACACAACGGTTCGTTCGAGACTACTGCAGCCGGGGGATATGGCCAGTGCTCAAGTGCCGGTATTGGCCCTGGCTATTAATTCTCCTAAATGGGTGCGTGCTTATGTCAATGAGGTCAATCTTGGCAAGATCAAGCCAGGGCAGCAAGCTTACGTCACAATAGATGCCTATCCGAACGAAAAAATTCCCGGTCATGTCGGATTTATTTCCTCCGTTGCGGAGTTCACGCCTAAGACTGTTCAGACGCCTGATTTGCGAACCAATCTTGTCTATGAGGTGCGTATCCTCGTTGACGACAAGGAGAACCATTTGAGATTGGGCATGCCTGCGACCGTCAGTTTTGAATAAGAGTCCCCATGGCAGAGAACCAAAATGCTCCGGCCGTCTTCGCAAAATCCCTAAAAAAAGTTTTTGTTAATAAGAAGAACCGGGCCTTAGACTCCGTGGCACTTAACGGTATCGACTTACTCGTGCCGAAAGGCGGCCTAGTTTCTTTAGTTGGACCGGACGGTGCCGGCAAAACGACTTTTATGCGTTTGGTCTGCGGGTTGCTGACGCCGACTTCAGGGGAGCTGGAAGTCTTCGGGATGAATACCGCAACAGATGCCGAGGCGATTCAGAAACGGATCGCTTATATGCCTCAGCGTTTTGGACTGTACCAGGACTTAAGCATTAAAGAAAATATGGATCTTTTCGCTAATCTTCAAGGTGTTCCGGAAGGTGAACGGAAAGACAAATATGATCAGCTTTTATCGATGACGGGTTTAGCTCCGTTTACTAACCGCTTAGCAGGCAAGCTTTCCGGGGGTATGAAGCAAAAGCTTGCGCTGGCCTGCGCTCTGATCCATGACCCCGACTTGTTGATTCTGGATGAACCGACAGCCGGTGTTGATCCTGTCTCACGGGAAGAGCTATGGAAGATTCTTAAGACGGCAGTCGCTCAGAAAGGTATGAGTGTGCTTGTCAGCACTGCTTATTTGGAAGAAGCCGCGATGTGTCAGGACGTTTACATCATAAATAAAGGTGGGATTTTGGCAAATGGCACTCCGGAAAGTTTGACAGAACCTTATCAAAACCGAATTTATTTTGCGCAGTCCGAAGGCAGAACGGCACGACAGATGCTGGATCTAGCTTCTAAAGCCCCGATGGTTCTTGATTCGACGCCTTCCGGAGACGGCGTCCGACTGCTTTTAGCCAAAGGCACCGATCTCAAAGAAGCTGCAAAAGAGCTTGATGTTTCTTCTCTCAGTCCTTTGCCGCCGAGACTGGAAGATGCTTTTATGTCGCTTCTGATCGCAGCGGACAAGCCGCAAAAAGACTATGGTGAAGATGTCGCTCCTCGGAATACCAAAGACAGCGAAAGCAAGCCGGTGATTTTAGTTGAGAACCTTGTCAAGAAATTCGGCGATTTTATTGCTGTTGACGATACGTCGTTTAGTGTAAGGCGCGGAGAAATTTTCGGATTGCTGGGGCCTAACGGGGCCGGTAAAACGACGACGTTCCGTATTCTTTGCGGTCTTATCCCGGCTACTTCGGGGAAGGTTGAAGTAGCAGGTTTCGATCTCCGAACGGCCAGAGCCTCGGCTCGCCGCACGGTCGGTTACGTAGCTCAGTTTTTTTCTCTTTACAGCATTTTTTCCGTGGGATTTAACCTCAAGTTTTACGGCTGTCTCTTATACACATCTGACGCTGCCGA
>USHK01000285.1 GCA_900554375.1 uncultured Sutterella sp. | reverse complement strand
ACGTAAGGAGGCGTCGGCAGCGTCAGATGTGTATAAGAGACAGGGGTTGAGGAGAGGGGAACCTTGTCCCGTTTGCGGTTCCTTAGAACATCCTTTTGAGGCAAATCTCCCTCCGGAAGTTGCTACAGCTAAAGAGGGTCTTATCGAGGTTCAGAAGGAATTAGCTGCCCTTCAAGAGAATCAGAAGGATGCCGATAGGACTGCGGGCGTTCTTAAGGACCGGAAGATCCGTTATGAACAAGATCTGAAGGATGCTCGGAGGGATTTAGATCTAACGGAAAAAGAGTTAGATGTGAAATGCGACAGGGCAGGTTTAGCGCGCGAAGAAGTTACGGAAGAGATTATTGCCGTTTTGATCACTCAGAAGAATAGTCAGCTCATGGGTATTAAACAACGCCTTGCCAAAGCAAAAGATGCAGACTCTAAGGTAACTGCCGCACAAGAAAAACTTGGAAGTAAGAAAGAAGAGCTCCACCAAGCTGAATTGGCTTTAGCGGGCGCCCAAAAGGAGACAGAATTATCAAAGAGTATTCTTACCGAAGCGAAAACAGACAAGGAAAAAGCAAGAAGAGATCTTGAGCAGTTTTGGCAAAAAACTGCCAAGAAGTACGGTCCTGCTGCGACAGAGGAAGAATTCATTGCGCATGATTCTGCAATCTTTAAACGCTGGATTGCCGAGGTTACTCGGTATGAAGAGCTTCTTGAAGAGTGCCGAACCATAGAAAATGATTTAAAAAACCGTAAAGATCAACTCCCGGCACTTCTCGAGAGTGTCGAACGCTGGGGAAAAACTGTTCGGGAAAAATCGGAGCAAGCGGCCGGATTAGAGGGTCAGTTGAAGAAAAAGAAGTCTGAGCGGGAGAGTCTTTTCGGAACTAAATCAGTAGAGGAGGAGCGGAAGGCTTTTGAGCGGCAGCTGGCACAGTTGACTGAGTCAAAAAACGAAGCATATGAAACTCTTTCAAAAGCTCGAAGCATACAGGCAGCTGCAGCACAGAAAGTCAAAATTGCAGAGAAGCAGGCTGCAGACGCTGAGAAATATCTTCAATTGGCAGAAACTGATTGGGCTAATGCTCTTAAGAAGGAAAAATTTGAATCCGAAGAGGAATGGAAAACTGCGACTCTAGATTCTCAGGCGATTAGCGCGCTTCACAAAGAAATTATGGATTTCCAGGCGCAATTCCGCAGTGCTTCCGATCGCTGTAGTGAAGCCGAAAAGAAGTTTGAAGAAAAAGACTCACAAAAACTAACAGATAAGCCGATAGAAATATTAGAGGCGGAAAAGCATGAAAGAACAGCCGAAAAGGAAAAGCTTCTTGAGGAAAAGGGAGAGCTTCAGAAAGAATTAAAAACGGACGAAGAAGCCAGGACCAAGAGAGCAGAGAAAGAAGAAGAATTAAAGAAACTTAGACACCAAGTCGCTGTTTGGGAACGCCTTAATACGCTTGTCGGATCCAGCAGCGGGGACAAATACCGGAGATACGTGCAAAGCTTGGTGCTTTTAACCTTGCTCAAAAATGCAAATGTCGAGCTGACAAAGCTTCGCAGCCGTTATCGACTGGCAAAAGGCAAAGAAGACATGGAAATCAAAGTCATCGACTTAGATTTGGCTGAGCAGGAGCGTCCTACGGACAATCTTTCAGGCGGTGAAACCTTCATTGTTAGTTTGGCACTTGCATTGGGTTTAGCCCAAATGGCAAGCAACAATGTCCGAATTGACTCCCTTTTCTTAGATGAAGGTTTCGGAACGCTGGATGACGATGCTTTGGAAAAGGCGCTCAATGCTTTAAGCAGTTTGAACGCTCAAGGCAAAACGGTCGGACTGATTTCTCACGTCGATCAGATTAAAGAAAGGATTCCGAGCAAAATTGTTGTGAAGCGGTCTGCTCAGCCCGGAGTCAGCCGACTGGAAGGGGCCGGAGTGAAGCACAGTTGGAATTAAGGTCAAAACTATCTGACTTAGATGCGCCTTTTGAATGCTTAATAGTATTTGAAAGGCGCATTCGTTATCAAAAGTCTCTAAGATAACTCTTCCTGCTGAGAAGATTCATTTATGAAGATTACGACAAACCAAGCCACAATGATCGGCTGTATTTCTCCTATCTTTTGGGGCCTTAGCGTTTCTCTTGTCCGCACGCTCTCGGAGACGCTCGGTATCGGAAAGGGCTTGGCGGTCAATTACTTAATCGCTTTGGTATTTGTGTTCTTCCTTTTCAGAATACCGAACCTCAAAGCCATGCCCCTCAAGTATTACATCTGCGGTTTGGGCTGTGCCATCGGCACTTCAATGACCTTTGCCTTCTCGTTAGGAATGGCGAAAGACGGAACTCAGACCATGGAAGTCGGCATGATTAATTATTTGTGGCCGACGTTAACGATTCTGTTTGCCGTCCTATTTAACGGTCAAAAAGCGAGATGGTGGGTCGGCATCGGGATGCTGCTTGCGATTTACGGGATCTTCGTAGTCCTGTCCGGCAATCTTTTGATTGATTTCAGCTCAATGGTCGAGCACATCAAAAGCAACCCTGTAAGTTATTTCCTGGCGTTGCTGGCAGCGATATTTTGGGCTGCTTACTCAAATTTCACTCGAGCCTGGGCCAAAGGACAAAATCCGACAACTCTGATTTTTGCGTTGGATGCAATCTTTTTTAATGCTATTTGGCTACTCGATTTAGCCCCTTCGTATGATTGGAATATGAAAGGGGTACTCGTTGCTGTCGGCTCAGCATTGATTCTGTCTCTTATACACATCTCCGAGCCCACGAGACGCTCATGAATCT
>USHK01000284.1 GCA_900554375.1 uncultured Sutterella sp. | reverse complement strand
CGAGATTCATGAGCGTCTCGTGGGCTCGGAGATGTGTATAAGAGACAGCTTTAGTCCAGACATCTCCGATTGCTCCCATCTCCTCTGCTCATGCTCAGCAGGCACAGCTGCCTGACTTCACCAAGCTCGTAGAAGACAACGGTAAAGCAGTCGTGAGTATTCAGGTTACTCAAAAAGCCGCTGTGCGTAAAAACGCCAACCCCTTCAAAGGAATGCCCAAAGACAAGCTTGATGAGCTCCGTCGTTTCGGATTCCCATTCCCCTTCTCCGGACCGGATGGTTTTGAAGGTCGTATGCCTGAACGCAAGGGTCAAGGCTCCGGCTTCATTATTAGCCCGGACGGTTTGATTCTTACTAACCATCACGTCGTCGATGGTGCTGATGAAATCAAGGTTCATCTGACTGATGATCGTGAGTTCAATGCCAAGGTTATCGGCAGTGATGCAAAAACAGACGTTGCTGTCATTAAGATCGACGGGAAAGACCTTCCCTGCGTTAAACTTGGCAACTCCAAAGATGTCAAAGTCGGCGAGTGGGTTGCTGCTATCGGCGCTCCCTTTGGACTGGAAAACACAGTAACGAGTGGTATCGTCTCCGCTAAGAGCCGTAACCTTCCGAGCGATCAGTTTGTTCCGTTCATTCAGACTGACGCTGCCGTCAACCCAGGCAACTCCGGTGGTCCTCTTTTCAATATGAAGGGAGAAGTCATTGGCATTAACTCTCAGATCTTCTCTACTTCCGGCGGCTTTATGGGCTTGTCCTTCGCCGTTCCTATCGATCTGGCGCTTCAGATTAAAGACGAACTCGTCAAACACGGTAAGGTCAGCCGCGGTCGTTTGGGCGTCATGATCCAAACAATGAGCCCTGAGTTGGCTAAATCTTTCGGCCTTGAGAAAAACAAAGGTGCACTGATCGCTCAGATCCAAAAAGACTCCGCAGCTGAAAAAGCTGGCCTTCAGGAAGGAGATATCGTCATCCTCTTCGACGGAAAGGGCATTGATAACGCTGCAGACCTCTCTCGTGCAGTGGCCTCTGCTCGCCCGGATACGGAGCACAAGGTTAAAGTTCTTCGTGAAGGCAAAGAGGTTGAACTCAAGGTTAAACTTGACGCAGCAGCCGATACCTCAGTTGCTAAAGGTAAAGCCGCTGAAGAAGCTCGCGGTCGCTTAGGTGTAACCGTCCGCGGTTTAAATGACGAAGAGAAGAAAAAATACGGTGACGGTCTTGTCGTCGTTGAATCTCATGGTCCTGCTTCTGAAGCCGGCATCAAAGAAGGTGACGTCCTCTTGTCCGTAGGCGGCAAGAAGATTCGCTCATTCGAACAGTTCAAAGATGCGGTGAATGCTGCTGACAAAACACTTGCCCTTCAAGTTGCTCGTGACGGAAGCAGAACATTCCTGGCTGTAAAGCTTGACCCGAAAGACAAAAAAGAAGAAAAAAAATAATCTTTTAATTTCATGAATGAAAGCTCGACTCCCGCAACAGCGGTTGTCGAGCTTTTTTGTCTTAGGTTTTCTGAAACGAGACTATTTTGTTCGATAACCACAATTAACTATGTGAAGAAGACCACAAAATTACCGCAATAATACGGTATAAGACTATTTAAAAATAGGTATCAATCATTACTTTTGTACTTAAAAATCAATAAGTACAGTACAAATACCTATAAGAAACTATTGTCTTAACTCCCCTCAGTCCCTACAATGCATTTGTACGTTTTTAAAACTTAGACTCCTTTTAAGCCGAATTCGACGTCTTGATCGGAAAGTTACAAGTTTCCAAGACGAATTGAGGAACAACGCCTCCGTAATTGGAATGGAAGATTTTATGTTGGACTATTTAAGAGAAGAATTCGCCGCTTACAGTAACGAACTGATCATTATTGGCGTTTTAATTATCGCCTTTGTCAGTTTCTACTCTCGTTTCTTTCTAAAAAGCAGCAAAAAAAAGAACACAATTAACCGCTAAAATGAGGCCGCAGAACGCGGCCTCTTCTTTTCCCTTCTCTATTTATTTTGGCAGAGAAGATACTAGAGTCAGCCACAATTCTGAGAAGCCCGTCCAGAAAATCTGCACACCTAAGCACACCAGAATAAACGAGAAAATGCGTCCGATTGCATCCGAGCCGCTTGGGCCCAATATCTCAGTAATACGATCTGCGTAACGGAAGCATAGCCAAACAATCAGAGCATTCGCTAAAGCTGCAGCAAAGGCTCCGATCACATTAGGAATGGTGAAATTCATCGATGTACCGATAGCCGTTGTCACGGCAATAGCACCCGGTCCTAAAGTCAAAGGCATCGTAAACGGATAAAAAGCAAGCTTCATCCAGTCCTGATCGGTTCTCGGCTTATGAGCTCCGGCAGTAGACTCTACTTCTTCCTCCCCTTCACTAGAAGAAGACGTGTTATTCAGTGCCAACCATCCGGCAGAAAAAAGAATTAGGCCGCCTGCGACCCGCAGGACGCCAAGGGAAATCCCAAAAAAACTCAGAACAAAAGAACCAGCGCACAGGGTCACCAGCGCCATGATCAGAAAGTAAATACATACTTTATTGGATAAGGTCATGCGCTGAGCACGGGTTGCACCCGAGGTTATCGTCAGGAAAAACATAGCCGCCCCGATGGGATTCACTACCGTCACTAACGATGTAAAAACATAAAGGAATGTACTCAGGAATGAGGAAAGCATATGTGTTTGTTGTAGTTAGATAAGGATGCTGAATTCTATAGCAGCTGTCTCTTATACACATCTGACGCTGCCGACGACTCCTTACGTGTAG
>USHK01000283.1 GCA_900554375.1 uncultured Sutterella sp. | reverse complement strand
CACGTAAGGAGTCGTCGGCAGCGTCAGATGTGTATAAGAGACAGTGTCAGAAGGGCTTTTTGATAAAGCTTGGTCGGACTTCTGCGGAAGAACTCTGGAAAATTGGTTCTTAAAAGATTACTCAGAAAACGGGACGTGGACGGCTGTTGGTCAATGGTGGGACAAAAGAGGAGAAAACGAAATCGACCTCGTTGCAGTCAACGAACTCGACGACAAAATCCAATTTGCTGAAATAAAAAGAAATCCTAAAAAAATATACCTCGAAAAGCTTCAGGAAAAAGCAGAAGTTTTTCTCAAAAATAACCCCAAGTATCAAAAATTCTCCGCGTCTTTCAAAGGCCTCTCTTTGGAAGATATAAAGAATTGAACCAATGTCTTGAACTTGTACAAAGGCAAGTGCAAGACATTAACTAAAGTAATCCAGTCCGTCAGATAAACTCGATCCAACGGGATCGAAGCACCTGAATGCATCTGGGGCAAACTTTATTTCGAAGTCAGATACGGAAAGAAACTCATTAAAATCTCCGCCCGTGACGGCATCATTTCTACGGAGTTTTTAGCGGCCGGCAGAAAGTTCTATTCCGGAACCGCCACGCCGCAGGAAACCGAAATTTGGTTTGGTTTCAAAGGCAAGCTTTACGACGCGGTAGTCAACTCAAAACTTGAGGACGTTCTGAAAACCGAGATCGTCGGTTAAGCAAACAAATTACATCTGAGCCGTGAGAGAATTTTCACGACTCTTTCAATTTAGTCCTCCCCGACGAATATTGGCATTTATTACGCCGCCGATTTTTCGCTTTACTTATGCTCGTGGATCGGCAGATAGTTGATCTCTCCGCAGCCCACTCCTTTCTCGGCAATCGTGTTTTCACAAAAGACTTTCAATTTGTCGTAAGGACCTTTGGCGATCACGGCCTCCACACAAGTGTCGTGCGTGGCATGAACATGCATTGAACTGATGACCATGTCTAAATGTTCGTGCTGATGGTCAACATTTCGCTTAGACAGAAGTGCCTTTCGATGATCGTAGGTGTAGCTGACTACGGCCACACATTCTTGAGAAGGATTCATCAAAGCCTCCTGGGCAAGCTCTTTCTTCAAAAGGTCTCGGAAAGCTTCCGATCGATTTTGATAGCCTCGCTTGGCAATAAGTTCATCAAACGCCTGCGCCAGGGATTCGTCTACAGTGATGGAGATTCTTTGCATAATCTGCGGATTCGTTGTTTTTTGTGATTCTAGAAATTTTTGTCAGAAGCCGCAAAGCTTTTGTGTGCTACTTAACTGCCGTGACCGCAAAACGCACGGGGAGCCGCTTTTTTTCTCCCTCCCACAGGAGGACTTCACTCTTAACTGCTCCGGCTTTTAATCGGCCGAGAACTTCTTCGTCCCACTGAGGACGAACTTGTCTGCTAAGTGGGAGCTCACGCGCGATGTCATCGATAACGTTCGTTTTGATGCCAAGAAGGACGTGGTTGCTGGAGGCATCAACCTTCGGCTGGATCGAAGCATATTCCTCGTTATACAAATAGCAGTAATGGTTGCCGTCAAAAACGAATAACTTTCCGCCCGGCTTAAGAACTCTCAGCCACTCTTTATAAGCTGCTTCCGGGTTGTCAAGATTCCATACAAGATTTCTGCTGACCACCGCATTAAAAGAAGCATCGGCAAACGGGAGACGCTGTGCGTCAGCTCGAACGAATTCAGCGCCGTGAAAACCATTTCGACTAAGCAAATCTTCTGCCTTTTCCAACATCCCTTCGGAGTAATCGGCCGCGGTCACCTTCATGCCGAGAGAGGCCAAGAGAAGCGAAAAGAAACCCGGGCCGCACCCGATATCCAGCACTTTTGAGCCCTCGGGTATCTGCCGGAAATACTCTTTGTAGAACTCATCCTTATGCTCTTCTCTTTCCTTCTCAATCTGCTGGCGATAGCCTTCAGAACGAGTGTTCCAGTACTCTCTGATCTTCTCTAAGTTATTCATGTCTGTCTACAAAGGTTTAATCGGTGTCATAGTCGTAAGCCCCCTGCTGTTCTTCTCAATCAGGCTTTCAATCTGATAAATCGGATCGATCGTCTCAGAGTTAAGGACGGCCTCGGGAGTATCGAAAGCATGCGCCACACCGTTATGGAGAAACAGCACAGCATCGCTAAAACGGGAAGCCAGCATTAAGTCATGGATCACGTAAAGAGCGATTGCATTTCTATTCTTGCAGTACCGATGAACGGTCTCCATCACGACAAGCTGATGGCGAACGTCCAATGCACTGGTTGGCTCATCAAGCAAAAGCAGCTTAGGCTCGGAGACAAACGACTGAGCTAAGAACACAAGCTGCTTTTGTCCTCCGCTCAAACTCCGCAGCGGAGTGTTGGCAAAGGCATCCAGTTTCAGCTCTCGGATGACTTGAGAAACTTTTGCGAGCTGTGCCTCAGAGACTTTCCAGCTTAATGTTTTGGTCAGTCCGAGGAGGATAGTTTCAAAAGTCGTCAAGGAAGACGTAATTTTTTCGAGCTGCGGCAAGTATGCAATTGAAGAGCGATCGAGCTTCCTGCCCTCCCCTTCCAAAATAATGCAGCCTTGATGAGGAATTAAATCGGCGATGCAGCGAATAAATGTCGTCTTCCCGGCGCCGTTTCGGCCCAGCACGGCGGCCATTTCACCCTGCTGAAAGGACACAGTGATGTCTTTAAGAATCTCTTTGCCCCTAATAGAGCAAGATAAACCGTCGATCTGTAGTTTGAGCATAACCTGTCTCTTATACACATCTCCGAGCCCACGAGACGCTCATGAATCTCG
>USHK01000282.1 GCA_900554375.1 uncultured Sutterella sp. | reverse complement strand
GCGTCAGATGTGTATAAGAGACAGAAACAAAACAGGAAATTAGGGAGTCCCCTCCTAAACGATCTCTGCCGTGAATTCCGCCGGTTACTTCACCGACTGCATAAAGATTTGGAATCGGTTCGTTAGCTTTCCCGATAACTTGGCAAACTTTATTGATTTTTAATCCCCCGCAGCTGAAATGAATATCAAACTGCTCACGGCCGAAATAAAAAGGCGGTTTATCAATTTTCTGGGTAAATATCTTCTTCCCAAAATCTTTATCTTCCCCCAGCTCTGCAAACTTGTTATAGCGATCCAGGGTTTCTTGAAGAACTTTAGGGCTGACATGCATTTTCTTGGCCATTTCGGCGACGGAGTCGGCCATCCCAACCGTACCGGAGAGAAGTTTGGCATCTAAATCCAAACTCTTTTGAGATTGAGAATCCGTAATGACCCAGAATACTCTGTCCGGTAAATTCAGGTAGGTCTCGCCGATCGTCTTGACGCCTTTACTTTCGTCCACAAAACGCTTTCCTGAACTGTCGACAAAAATATCTCCCCCAACATAGTTGAGCAGTCTGCCGCCTCTGAGCGGTATCAGCTGTATGGCCTCCATATCAACCGTCTGTGCGCCGATTTTTTCCGCTAATAAAATTCCGTCTCCGGTAGATCCGTCAAAGCCTCTGCCCGTCGGATTCGCAGTTGTGAACAATGAATCATCTAAGCGTTCATCGTATTTCAGACGCATGGGAACGTTTGCCGTGAAACCTCCTGTGGCAATCACAATATCTTTTGCTTGAAGATCTTCTAATTTCCCCTCTCGGGTTTTGACTCTTACTCCGACAACTTGCCCGTTATTTTCTAAAAGGCTAACCGCTTCAGTTCTCAGCCGTACCTTGACACCAAGAGAGCGAGCCTTTTGATTCATAATCCGAACGTAGGTCATTCCGTTTCGTTTTTGACCTGCAGAATGCGCCCGCTGGAACTTTCCGCCCCACGCTTCGAAGACTTGGTCATCAAAAGGGATTCCGATTTCTCTTAACCAATGAAGTGTCGAATGGGCATTATTTACTAAGGTATTAACGAGTACCGGATCACTTTGGAATTCTCCCGCTTCCATGATTTGTCTGAACCAAAGTTCGGGGCTGTCTTTGATGCCCTGCTTCATTTGTACTTCCGGATCGACAGCATTGACAGAGCCGCCGGAAAGTGCAGAATGTCCTCCTACGAAAGCCGCTTTATCGATAAGAAGAATGTTTTTGACGCCGCTCTGTGCTGCAGAAACCGCAGTCGATAAACCGGCTGCCCCGATACCGATGATGATTAAATCGAATTTCTTTTCGGCATCCGCCTGCGCAAAAACCGAAAGTGGTAAAGCAGCGAACAAACTCAAACCTGCTGCAAAGCTTCTTCTAAGCATTCAAAACTCCGATTTTGCGCAAAAACGCTGCCATCTCGACGGCGCTGGTGACATTAAGTTTGCTGCAGAGGTTTGCTCGGTGCATTTTTACGGTCCTCTCGCTTATGCCAAGGTTGTAGCCTATGACTTTATTGAGCTCCCCTTTGGCGACTCCGAGAACGACCTCTTTTTCACGGGGCGTCAGAGAATCATAGATTTTTCGGAGTGTTTCTATCTCATTGCCGGATTCGTATTCTTCCATACTGGCCGTGACGGCTTTCTTAACAGCAGCTAGCAAGCGTTCAGGTTTAGCCGATTTTTGAAGGAAATCAGAAGCGCCGCGTTTTAAGGCGTGGACGGCCATGTCTAATTCTCCGTGTCCGGAAAGAAAAATAATCGGAAGGCGGCAGTCCTTTTGATTCAATTTGACCTGGAGTTCCATACCGGTCATGTCCGGCATACGGACATCCAAAATGATGCAACCGGGACGATTCATGTCGTCTTCTTCCAAAAAGCGATGAGCACTTTCATACTCTTTGATTTCCAGCCCCATCATGCTTAGAAAAAACGAAGAAGAAGATCGTGCATCCGCATCGTCATCCACAATACGAACCAGCGGGGTTGTCATTTAGATTCCTCCTTATCAATTACCACACGGCTGCAGATTCCGCCTTTCGGCAGTCTGATGAATTCCAGTTCCGCTCCGTGTTTATCTGCAATGCCGCGGACGATCGAAAGACCGATGCCCATGCCTTCCGGTTTGATACTGTCTCCGAGTGTTTTAAGCCTGCTGAAAGATTTGTCATCAAGCGTCGGCCCGTTATCTGAGACACTTAAACACCAGTGTCTGTCGTCGAGACTTACGATCCTTAAATCTACTTTTGGCTTATTTATTTTCTCCACGGCGCTGCAGGCATTTTTAAGTAAGTTAATGATGAGCAGCTCGAGTTCCAGCGGATCACCGACCACTTTAGCCTCGGGAGGCAAATCAGAACTAACTTCGACGTGCTCAAACTTCAGCGCTTTTAGTACATTAAGGGCGCTTAAAGCAATGACAGTCAGGTCACAGCTTTTCATTTCGCCCTTCTTTTGTTTTGCGTATCCTCTGACGCGTGTCACAATGCTTCCGATGCGTTCGCTGTTATGCTCTAAAGAACCGATAGCTTGTTCCGTTACGGCATCGGAGAAGCCCTTCGACTTCAAATACACACGCAAACCGGCCAAATAATTGTTAATTGCCATCAAAGGCTGTTGGACTTCGTGTGCGAGCATGCCCGACATCTGATTGATGACACCGAATTTTTCCATTTGTGCCAATCGGTTTCGAGAGTCCCGATATTCCTTCTCTATTTTTATTTGGCGATTCAGTGTTCGTCTTACTTGAAGCGTTCTTTTCGCAACGGTTCGTCTCAGGTATAG
>USHK01000281.1 GCA_900554375.1 uncultured Sutterella sp. | reverse complement strand
CGCTGAAGCAGAACCCCGCGGAGGCAACTTCGACATTAAGATACAGCTGTCGGAGAAGCAGTAGGAATCCTCTTCTTTTGCGGAGAGGAGGAATTCAAAAGATAACGAATCTGACTTCTAGCAGAAAGGAATCGAGATGACAGTACGTGTTTTAACCGGCGTTACCCCAAGCGGTACGCTCCATTTGGGAAATTATGTCGGCGCCATTCGCCCGGCTATCCAGAAAAGCCGGGCTGAAGGTACGGAAAGTTTTTACTTCTTGTCTGACTACCACGCTTTGATTAAGACAAGTGATCCGGATCGGGTTGAGAAGAGCCGCATCCAGATTGCTGCGACTTGGCTGGCGTGCGGGTTGGATCCCAAACGCGTGCACTTCTATCGTCAGAGCGATCTTCCTGAAACGCTGGAACTCAATTGGATTTTAAATTGCGTCACATCCAAGGGCCTGATGAACAGGGCCCATGCCTATAAGGCAAAAGTAGAGGCAAATGAAGCTGCCGGCGAGGATCCTGACAACAACGTAACCATGGGATTGTTTTGCTATCCGATCCTGATGGCTGCGGATATTTTAATTTTCAAGGCCAACTTGATCCCCGTCGGCCGGGATCAAATCCAGCATATCGAGATGTGCCGAGATATCGCGACGCGGTTTAATCAAATGTATGGGAACGGGGAGGAAATTCTTCCGCTGCCGGAAGCGCTGATTGATGAAGATACCGCCATCCTTCCGGGGCTAGACGGCCGAAAGATGAGCAAGAGCTACGACAACGTCATCCCTTTGTTTGAGGGCGGCGAGAAAGCGCTGAGAGAAGCGATTATGAAGATCGTGACGGACTCAAAACTTCCCGGCGAACCGAAGGATCCGAACTCCACCTCGCTCACAGCTGTTTATGACGCTTTTGCGACGCACGAGGAAAGAGAAGAGTTCCGAAAGAAGCTGCAGGAAGGCCTGGGCTGGGGTGAAGCTAAGGAAATTGTTTTTGAGAAAATCAACTCCGAGATCGGTCCGATGCGTGAGCGCTATGAGGCTTATATGCAGGAGCCGGAGAAAGTTGAGGCGATTCTTCGCGAAGGCGTTGAACGCATCCGTCCGATGGCTCGAGCACTAGTAGATCAGTGCCGTAACGCAGTGGGTCTGAGAACGTTTAAGCCTTTGAAAGATAAGAAAGCCGAAACCAAGGCTAGGAAGAGTAAGGCGTCCCTGAAACAGTACAGGGAAAAAGACGGACTGTTTTACTTTAAATTGATTAACGGACAAGGTAAGACTCTGCTCACGGCGGGCGGCCTGCCGTCCGGAAAAGAGGTCGGCGCCCGACTTCAGAGCTTTAAGGCTTCCGGCCTCGGGGCTCTGAAGGATATTTTCTGCCAGCTGGATGCTGAGGCCTCGGAGGCTGAAGTTCAGACTGCTCTTGATGAGCTGACACAAGAATAATCGTCAGAAGTCAAGGATGCCTTCATCCGAGATGACGGAATCGAGCTTGGCGTCAAAGGGGTCTGTTTCGAAATTTAAACGGCAAAATTCGAAGAAGCAGATGCCTGCGGTGATCGGCTTCACGGCAACATCGGACAGATAGCGGTCGTAATAGCCGCCTCCGTAGCCAAGTCGGTATCCTTCCAGGTCCAAACCAACACAAGGGACCAGGAGAAGCATGGGGTCAGAAAAAATCTCAGTTGTCGGTTCCTGCACACCAAATTTTCCCGTTCTAAGAGGCAGACTTGGATCCCATAATGCGAAGCGCATGGTTTTTCCCTCCGTTACGGGGAGAAAAACCTGGCGCGCAGGATCTGCGCTGAGCCACCTTTTTAAAGCCGGAGAAATGTCTGGTTCGGAGCCTATCGGTAGAAAAGCGCCGATTTGAAGCACGTTGGCCACATCTAAGAAAACGCTGAGATAGCGGCACAAGCTCTTGTTTAGTTCAGACCGCCTTTCCGAACTTAACGCGTTTCTAGCTTCTAGAATCCAAGCGCGTTCACTTTTTTTATCTACTTTCACTATGATCGATCCTACTGTGTTAAGGAACTAAGTTATGTCCCTCAAGAAATACATTGTAGGCGGTTGGGTACGGGATAAACTGCTGACGGAGCTCGGATATCCCATGCAGAGCAACGACAAGGATTGGGTGGTCACCGGCGCGACCCCCGAAGAAATGCTCAGATTAAAGTTTGTCCCGGTCGGTAATGATTTTCCGGTGTTTCTGCATCCTAAAACGCATGAAGAATACGCATTGGCGAGAACCGAACGAAAGAGCGGCCACGGGTACAAAGGTTTTACTTTTTTTGCCGATCCCACCGTTACGCTGGAGCAGGACCTGCTGCGTCGTGACCTCACCATTAATGCGATGGCGATGGATGAAGAAGGTCATCTTATTGATCCTTACGGCGGTTTTGAGGATTTAAAAAATGGCGTTTTACGGCACGTCAGCCCCGCCTTTGAGGAAGATCCCCTAAGATTACTGAGAGTCAGCCGCTTTCGGGCAAAACTGCCATGGTTTCGTATTGCTGAAGAAACGCAGGCAATGCTGAAACGAATGGTAGAAAGCGGTGAAGTAGACGCTTTGGTTTCGGAGCGTGTGACGCAGGAAATCCGAAAGGCGCTGGGAGAAAAGAGCGTTTCGGTTTTCTTTGATGAGCTCAAAGCAAACGGTTTTATCGATCGCGTGTTTCCTGATTGGAAGCAAACGGAGTTTTCCCGTACCTTGCTTGATGGTTTGTACAGTGGTTTTACTGAAGAAGAAAAATTCGCAGCGTCAATTGCATCGGTTGATCCGGTTAAGTTACCGACGTCTGTCTCTTATACACATCTCCGAGCC
>USHK01000280.1 GCA_900554375.1 uncultured Sutterella sp. | reverse complement strand
CGTAAGGAGTCGTCGGCAGCGTCAGATGTGTATAAGAGACAGCCTTTTGACGATGAAGGAGTTCGGCCGTCCGAGCGTTTAGTCGTTGATCAGGGCGTACTAAGCGGGCTTTTCTTGAGCAGTTATTCGGCCCGCAAGTTAGGAATGAAGACCACAGGCAATGCCGGCGGTCCGTATAACTTAATATTCTCCGAGGCTCCTGAGGCTTCAGAAAAAACACTTTCCGCATTGCTTGTACGCATGGGAACGGGCCTCTTGGTCACTGAACTCATCGGGCAAGGCATCAATTACACGACGGGAGATTTTTCTAAGGGAGCCTCCGGTTTTTGGATTGAGAACGGCAAGATCGCTTATCCGGTTGAGGGCATCACGGTGGCCGGGAACCTTCGTGACATCTTTATGTCTATCGAAGCAATGTCCGATGATGTGGATTTGAACGGTTGCTATCTCAATGGGTCGGTCCTGATTAAAGAAATGACCATAGCCGGAAATTCTTAAGTCTGCAAAAAGCCGCTCCTGCTAATTTCTCCTCCGAAGTCCAAATAGTTTCTTTCAAATTATTACAATTAAGGACCGATATCAAAATGATCTTGTAGGAGAAAAAATGCAGAAGAAAGATATTGACTGGGGCAAATTAAGTTTCGGTTACACACCGACGGATTACCGCTTTGAAGCTCATTGGAAAGACGGTAAATGGGATGAAGGTAAGATGATTACCGACCCCAACATCGAACTGTCTGAGGCAGCTTGCGTATTCCACTATGCTCAGTGCTGTTTTGAGGGCCTAAAGGCTTACACCACCGTCAACGGCGACATTGTTACCTTCCGCCCGGATCTGAACGCAGAGCGCATGATGGGCAGCGCTGAACGTCTTGAAATGCCGGCTTTCCCGAAAGAAAAGTTCATTCAGGCTGTTAAAGATGTTGTCGCTGCCAATGCTGCTTGGGTTCCACCCTATGGCACAGGCGCAACGCTTTATATCCGTCCGGTGATGATCGGTTCCGGTCCGCAGATCGGAGTGGCTCCGGCTCATGAATTCATCTTCAGAATTTTTGTGATGCCTGTCGGTGCATATTTCAAAGGCGCAATCAAGCCGCTTAAGCTGACGGTTCCTGATTTTGACCGCGCTGCTCCTCGCGGCACCGGCCATATCAAAGCCGGTTTGAACTATGCTATGAGTCTGCACCCGACGATGGAAGCTCATCGCCACGGATATGCCGAAAACATTTACCTTGACCCGGCTACACGCACTTATATCGAAGAAACAGGCGGCGCTAACCTCATTTTTGTTGACAAGGAAGGCACGATTATCGTTCCGAAGTCCGGGTCCATCCTTCCTTCCGTGACTCGCCGCTCCTTAATTGAAGTCGCCAAGAAATTGGGCTACAAAGTCGTCGAACGTCCCGTTAAGTTGACCGAGCTCAAAGACATGGCCGAAGGCGCGCTCTGCGGTACGGCTGCTGTTTTAGCTCCGATCGGCATGGTCAACACACCTGACGGTGATATCTATTTCCCGTCCGGCATGGAAAAGATGGGTCCTGTCTGCACCAAGCTCAGAGAAACGCTCACCGGGATTCAGATGGGCGAAATTGAAGGTCCGGAAGGCTGGGTCGTTAAGATCGACGCTAAATAACTTATTGTGCTGAAAAAGCAAAACGCCCGGAATTCCGGGCGTTTTGCATTGGATAGAGGAGGATTTGAACTCCCGTATTCAAAAATTATTTATGAGAGCGGTTTTTAAGACGCTCTTTCCAAATACCAACCTGCTTGGCAACCTGAGAAGGTGCCGTGCCGCCGGTATGGTTGCGGGAAGCAATGGAGCCCTCAAGTGTCAAGCTGTCATAAACATCTTCTCCGACCTTATCGCTGAATTTTCTTAATTCCTCCAAAGTCAGGTCATGAAGACCGCAGCCCTTCTCAGAGGCAAGACGGACCGCGCAGCCGACGGCTTCGTGAGCGTCGCGGAACGGCAGGCCTTTGCGGACGAGGTAGTCAGCAAAGTCAGTGGCGGTCGGATAGCCGAGCATAACAGCTTCGCGCATGCGAGCTTTATTGACCTGGATGCCGGGAATCATTTCGATGAAAGCACGAAGCGTATCTTTGACGGTATCAATCGTGTCAAAAAGCGGCTCTTTGTCTTCCTGATTGTCCTTATTGTAAGCGAGCGGCTGCCCCTTCATCAGCATCAAAAGGCCCATCAAGTGGCCGACTACGCGTCCTGACTTTCCGCGCGCAGCTTCGGGAACGTCAGGATTCTTTTTCTGCGGCATGATGGAGGAACCGGTAGTGAATCTGTCCGGCAGCATGATGTACGCGAAGTTAGTGTTCATCCAGTAGATGAGTTCCTCAGACATACGGGAGATGTGGACCATGATGAGCGAAGCGCAGGAACAGAACTCAATGGCGAAATCACGATCGCTGACAGAGTCCAAAGAGTTCTGAGTAACGCCTTCAAATCCGAGCAGTTCAGCCGCGTATTCACGGTCGATAGGATAGGTGGTACCGGCAAGGGCGGCAGCGCCGAGCGGAGAACGATTTACGCGTTTGCGGCAGTCGGCCAAACGTTCACGGTCGCGTTCAAACATTTCAGCGTAGGCAAGACAGTGATGGCCGAGCGTGACGGGCTGAGCAACCTGCATGTGAGTGTAGCCCGGCATGATGGTGTCGATGTTTTTCTCGGCGACAGTGAGCAAGGATTCCTGCAGATGAGAAAGGAGATCCATGATCAGATCGATCTCATTGCGCAAATATAGACGAATGTCTAAAGCGACTTGGTCATTACGGCTGCGGACTGTGTGAAGGCTGTCTCTTATACACATCTCCGAGCCC
>USHK01000279.1 GCA_900554375.1 uncultured Sutterella sp. | reverse complement strand
TCTACACGTAAGGAGTCGTCGGCAGCGTCAGATGTGTATAAGAGACAGTTATAAGAATTACGAGGCGCGGCTGGTTCTGGCTTTATCCGGCTTAGTCATGGCCTTTATCGGTCAAGTTGTGGTAGGTACTAACGGCGGAGTTTCCGCTGCCGTGGATGCATTCGTTAAGCAATTGGTCAACGGAGGACTGGTGCCGACCATCGTAACCGTGATGGGTTTCGGCTACGTGATGACCTTTACTAAGTGCTCCGATCACTTGGTAAATCTTTTGGTTAAACCATTGGCCCGTGTTCCGGTAATCGTCATCCCCGGCGCTGTCATCATTACTTGGCTTCTGAACATTGTGCTCCCGTCTGCTGCCGGTATCGCTGCTGCCGTCGGTGTCCTTCTTATTCCGGCTTTAATTGCCCTAAAAGTCCGTCCCGTTATGGCCGCTGCTGCTGTTTTTATCGGAACTTGGGGTTCCGTTGTCAGCCCGGGTTTGATGTTCAATCCGCAGATCGCCGACATTGCTTTTAAAGCTAAAGAAATACCTGCTCCGGACGCAATGATTGTCATCATGCAGGAAGCTCTTCCCTGTGCTATCGGTGCACTGGTCGCTGCCATCTGCCTGACGATAATCTGCATTGTGCTAAAGGAAGGTGTCGGTTCGACGGAGATTGTCAAAGAACTGCCTGAAGGCGAAGAAATTCAAAAGGATTTCAAGGTCAACCCAATCAAGGCGATCATTCCGATCATTCCGCTTGCCCTCTTGGTTCTTGCCTCTAAGCAAGTTGGAGTCCTTCCTACAAAAGCCTTCTCTGTTCCTGTCTGCATGCTGATCGGCACAGCTATCGGCTTGATCGTTGCCTTGTGCAATAAACAGAAAATCGGTGACGCCTCCAAGAAGTTCTGCCGCGGCGCCGGTGACGGCTTCTGTGATGTCGTTATCCTGATCGCAGCAGCCGCTATGTTTGCTTCCGGTATGAAGGCCATCGGCTTGACCGGTGCTCTCGTAGATGCCATGAAAGGTTCTCAGTCTGTGGCCATGTTTGCCGCCGCTGCCGGCCCCTTCGTGATGGCCGCTATTTCCGGTTCCGGCAACGCGGCCGCTCTAGCTTTCAACCAGGCGATTACACCGAATGCTGCTGATTTCGGACTGACCATTGTTCAATTAGGAGCTGTCGCTCAAATCGCGGCCGGTCTCGGACGCTCAATGTCTCCGGTTGCAGGCGGCGTCATCATCTTAGCCGGAATCGCCGGAGTTAACCCCATGGAAGTTGTTAAGCGTACGGCTATCCCTGCGATCGTCGCTTTGGTTGTTGTTACGCTGCTTATGTTTGCAATGAGCTAACAGCTTGTTAGCTTTAATTGATTTTTGGGCTGCTTGCCCGCAAGGACAAGCAGCCTGTTTTTGAAATTTAGCTTCATCGAGATGAAAAAAGAGCTCCTCTTTCGGTAAGAAAAAGGAGCCGAAACTTCTTCCTAGGATCTCTGAAAAGGAAGGACTACTACCTCAAACACTATTTCAATGTTTTAACTTCAGCTGACAGCCTGACCAAACTTAAAGCAACATCCGCAGCAGCCTCCAGCGAAGGAACCGGTATGCACTCATACACACTGTGATAATTCAACCCGCCTGTGAAGACGTTTGGGCAAGGTAAACCGCGGACAGAAAGACGGGCACCGTCGGTACCCCCTCGAATCGGTTCTTCGGAAATAGGAATACCGGCTTGGCGATAAGCTTCTCTCACTATTTCCATCACCTTGGGTGTCTTCTCAAGGTAAGGACGCATGTTTTCGTAACTATCTTTGATGGTTAAGCTGACTTCCGCCCTTGGTTCATCTTCTGCAAGTTTTCGAGTCAACTCATTCAGAAGCACTTTCTTTGCTTCGAATTTTTTCTTGTCATGGTCTCGAATCAGAATACGGATAGAGGTTTCAGCAACTGTCCCTTCGATGTTGTTAGGATGAATAAACCCTTCATAACCTTCGGTCGTTTCCGGAGCCTGGTCTACCGGTAAAGCGTCGATCAGACGGGATGCAAGTTTGATGGAATTAACCATTTTGCCTTTTGAAAGGCCCGGATGAACCACCACGCCTTTGATCGCCACAATAGCAGTTGCCGCATTAAAGTTCTCAGTCTCTAACGTGCCGATTTCACCCCCGTCGAACGTATAAGCGTAATCAGCTCCGAAATGCGGAATATCAAAATTTATCGTCCCTTTAGCAATCTCTTCGTCCGGTGTGAACGCGACACAAATCTTGGCATGAACGACTTCAGGATGATCCTTGAGATAAGCCATGCAAGCCGTAATAGCGGCAACACCCGCTTTATCGTCAGCACCCAAAAGCGTTGTTCCGTCAGTAAAAATCACCTCCTGACCAACATACTTCTTGATCTCAGGGAAATCTTTTTCGCGGAAATAGATTTGTTTTTCAGGATTCAGAAGAACATCACCGGCTTTGACCCGAATAACTTGAGGTTTGATATTGACCGCCGGAGCATCCGGAGATGTATCCATATGAGCGATCAAACCGATTGGTGGGCAGTCTTCACATCCTTTTGTTGCCTTTAAAGAAGCATAGACAACTCCGCCCTTACCTATGTGCGCATCTTCTAACCCATAGGATTTGAGTTCATCTACCAAGAACTCAGCCATCTTGAGTTGGTTCGGAGAAGAAGGTTCTTCTGAACTTTCTCTGCAGGATTGGGTTTCGAACTTCACGTACTGAAGGAACTGAGAAACTAAATTTGGAAATTTTTTTGAGGTCATTTTTCGATGAGAATTTGAGCTTGGACAAAGCGAATTATTTTCTTAAACACAAGATAATGTTATAAGTAGAATTACCT
>USHK01000278.1 GCA_900554375.1 uncultured Sutterella sp. | reverse complement strand
GTTGCATGCTGGTGCTGTTCTGCTTGCCGCCGCTGCTGGCCGGATGGGGGCTGGCGGGGCTGTTCGCGGGCGGCGACGGGGAAGTGACGACGCCGGCTGAAGGCGTGTTCTTCGGCAGCCTGTCCTCCTCGCCTTGGGTTGCCATTTCCGCTCAGGTCGGCTTTCTGGCCTTAGTCGGATTCGTGGTTGCTTTCGGCATCCGAGGAGGCATCGAATTGTGCTCCAAGATCCTTATGCCGATGCTGTTTGTCTTCATGATCATTCTGATCGTCACAGGACTAATGCAGCCTGGCGCCATGAAGGGCGTCGAATACCTCTTCATGCCGGATTTTTCCAAATTTAGCTGGAGAACGCTCCTGGATTCCATGGGCCTGGTCTTCTTCTCGTTCTCTGTCGGCGCAGGCTGCATGATCACATACGGCGCCTACATCGATGATAAGACGGAACTCATCAGCTCCACTTTCTGGATCGTAGTTCTTTCTCTGCTCATTTCCCTGATGGCGGGTTTGATGATCCTACCGGCTAACTTTGCTTTCGGGATGGATCCGGCCGCGGGCCCAGGCCTGACTTTTATTACGATGCCCGTGATTTTTGCCAAACTGCCTTTCGGCTACCTGTTTTCTATCGTCTTTTTCTTCTGCCTGATCATTGCCGCGTTAACTTCGGCCGTTTCTATGCTTGAAATTGACATTACATGGATGGTTCAGGAATTGAACATGAAGCGTGCAACGGCAGTGACCGTCTGCCTTCTCTTCATGCTGATCCTCAGCATTCCTTGTGCTTTATCATTCGGGCTTTTGGCTGACTTTAAGATCTTCGGCAAGACCGCATTCGACTTAGCTGATTTCTTTGTCTCTAACCTCGGGCTTCCGATCGGCGGCATCATTGCCTGCCTTCTGGCAGCTTGGTTCGCATGGGACAAGGTTCACACCCATTGGACGTCTCTTCAGAACTATCCGGGCTGGAAAAAAGTGCTCAGAGTCTGCATCGGCGTTCTGTGCCCTGCTCTTGTCCTTGCAGTGCTTATTTCCGGACTGATGAACTAGAATAATTGAAAATTTTTAGAAAGGAAAAAAATGGCTCTCCCTATTGAACAACTCTACAAAGCACGTGATTTCTTGAATTTAAAGAACATCTCTGCCAACCATGTTGAGTTATCTTTCAAGAACCCCGTTATTGCAATGCTTGCCAAAGGCAAAGTCGCTGAAATTGCCTCTCAGTGCTCCCCGGACGGTGCCTTCACAAAATGTGAAATGCACGGAAATGACCTGCATCTGGATTTCAATCCTGAATATGTTAGCGAACGTCTGATGGCAGAGATCTTTGACGCAGCGCCTGAAAGAGCTAGAGACGCAGCCCGAGAACTTGCTGCATTTGTTGCTGAAAAAACCATTAAAGCCTGATAGGTCTTTATAGTTTTTGAGCCGGAAATATTCCGGCTCTTTTCATTTTTGTAAAACCTCAACGCGCTTTCCGCCCTCAAAAATACTTTCTAAGGTTCTGTTGTAAGCGAGTTCTGATTCGAGATAGGCAATGGCAGCGGCTTCGGCTGACTTTCTTCCTTATCGCTTTCCGATGCAACTTCGAGCTGAAGGTTCATCTTTCTTGTCTTGTTCTGAACAATATCCACCGTTTTAACCACAGTTTCAACCTGTGACTTAAGTTTGCTGAGGACTTCTCCGTACTTAGCAAATTCGGTCTGAACGGAAGACAGGATCTTTCTGATCTCGGAACTCTTCTTTTCTATTGCCAGGGTCTGGAATCCGGCGCGATACGCACAAAGCGCACTGGCCAACGTTGACGGCCCCATGATGTAAACACGGTAAGACGTAAAGAGTTCATTCGTTAAGCCTTCCAGAGCCAAAGCCTCGGCATAAAGCCCTTCAGAGGGAATGAACATAATGGCAAAATCTGTGGTCTCCGGCACATTGATGTACTCGGCTATCGATTTGCCTTCGTTTCTAAAACGCGTTCTTAATTTGGAACGAGCTTCAGCGACACCTTCTCGATCGCCTTCGTCCGCTGCCTGCAATAGGCGCTGATAATCTTCTATCGGGAACTTCGCATCAATCGGCAACAGACAGGTCCTTCCGTTTAACCCCGGAAGCTTAACGGCAAATTCAACCACCATCTTCGGCTTGGACGGAACAGGATGGGCATTTTTAACGTACTGGCTTTCAGTAAAGTATTCCTTCAGCAATGCCTCAAGCTGAACCTCACCCAACATGCCGCGGCTCTTTACATTGACAAATACACGCTTGAGACCGCCCACCTCTTCAGCGAGTTCCTTCATCTGGCCCAAGCCCTCATATACGCGGTTTAACTGCTGCGTGACCTGCGAAAAACTTTCTCCGACCTTATTTGTCAGCGTGTTTTGAAGTTTCTCTTCGACGGTTTCACGAATCTTCTCCAGTTTGGCCTCGTTGTCCTTATTAAGAACTTTCAAATCATCATCGACTTGTTTACGAAGTTCGTTAAGAGACGTATTTAAAGTCGAAGATAAAGTCTCAAACCTTTGATTCACACCTCGAAGCTGTTCGTCATTGCGGGTGAGCGACTGATTCAATGTATCCTGAACGGCTTTCAGATTCGTAAAGATTTCTCCTCGAAGCGTCTTAGAAAGTTCCTCAAAACGCTCATTCAGACTTTTAATCTGCTCGTCATTTCGTATCAGAGACTGATTCAATGTGGTTTGGACGACTTTGCCGCTTTCCGAAATTTCTTCACGAATATTTCTGGAAAGCTCCTCAAATCGCTTGTTCACAGAACTGATTTGTTCGTCATTGCGTGTCAAGGACCTGTCTCTTATACACATCTCCGAGCCCACGAGACGCTC
>USHK01000277.1 GCA_900554375.1 uncultured Sutterella sp. | reverse complement strand
ACGAGATTCATGAGCGTCTCGTGGGCTCGGAGATGTGTATAAGAGACAGAGAATGTTGCGACTGCCACGGTTGCGACCGCTAAGCCGCCTGTCATATCACCGACAAGATTTTCGACAAGACGCACAATACGGGCGGCAATCCCGGCGCTTTCCATAATGAAGCCGGCCAAAATAAAGAAGGGAATAGCTAACAGAGGAACTTTAGCGACGCCGGCAAAAAAGTTGTAAGGCAGCATGTCGATGCCCATATCAAAGAGCCAGCTGACAATGGCTGCGGAAAGTCCCAAGCTGATGGCAATCGGAACTCTGCACACCAGCATAAAAATAAAGAGAACCAGCAGAACAAGACCCGGGTCGGACATCAGCGAATTAAGCATGATTTCCTCCTAGAAGTTCTGTTTCTGAATATCTTCAGCGGTGCGCTGAAGAATTCTGACGATAATGAGCGCCGAGAAAAGCGGTGTAGCCATGGTGTAGAGCCAAACCGGGATATCCAGGGACTCGGAGGAAACGTTCAGTTCAATTTCGTCAATTACCTCAATCGCGCCGAGATAAACGAGCATGACAAAAAACGCGAGGGAGCAAAGAACACCGAAAAAATAAAGGGTTTTGCGAAGCCATCCGCGCGTGATGCTGTAGAGAAGATTCATCGTGAAATTGCTGCTTTCGCGGAAAGCAATCGAGGTGCCGAGCAACACGATCCACACAAAGAAATTCACCGTCAGTTCCTCGGAGGCGGAAAAAGACAAGTTTGTGCAGTATCGGACGATGATGTTAATGAAGGCGATGCAGGCCATGACAGCAAGCAGAAATGACCCTAGGAGCTCTTCAAATCGGGTGTTGAGGAAATGAAGCATAGTTATTCTTCTTATATTTATTAAAAGTGAAACCGGTGCGGCCGGGGCCGCACACGGCATGCCGCTAAGTAATTAAAAATTATTTAGCAGCTTTCATGTCTTCTTCGGCGGCTTTGACGACATTCGGACCGATCTTCTGAGTCCAATCAGCGCGAACGCCGGCGGTGGCCTCATAGAAGCGCTTGATCATTTCAGGAGTGTATTCGGTTACGGTCATGCCGTTTTTCTTGAGCTCCTCCTTCGGATTGGTTACAGCGGGGAGCTTATTGATGCTCTTGAGGTATTCATAAGCCTGGCCGTTGTCATTGCTCAGACGAGAAAGAGCTTTGCCGTATTTTTCTGCTTCAACTGCGCAGCTGAGGATCAGTTTCTGGTCTTCCGGAGAGAATTCCTTCCAAACCTTCATATTGGCGGTGAAGAACAACGGGTCGATCATGTAATGCCAATCGGTGGAGTACTTATGCCACTGCCAAACTTTAGTCGGAACGTTAATCCCGTTGGTTGGGTTTTCCTGACCGTCGACGATGCCCTGCTGGAAACCGGTAACGGCTTCAGACCAGTTGATGGCCTGCGGGTTAGCGCCGAGAGACGAGAAAATATCGATGAAGATCGGAGTACCGCAGACACGCAGTTTCATTCCTTTCATGTCTTCAGGTTTTTGGATCGGGCCCTTGCTTGTGGTCAGTTCACGGAACCCGTTTTCTGACCAGCCGAGAAACTTAACACCCGTTTTTTCGATGGCTTTTTCAAGCATCTTTCCTGATTTGCCGGCTTCAATTGCGTCGATAGCTTTATAGCGATCGAGATTATTCGCAACAAAGAAAGGAAGAGCTGTGAGGTTTAATTCCTTGACCTGAGGCGACCAATTGATGGTTGAGGCAAGAGCAAAGTCAATCGCGCCGCGGCGAACGAGCAAAAGTTCGGAAGTTTGCTTGCCGGCCATCAGCTGAGCACCGAAATAGGGTTTGATGTTGATTCGGCCGTTGGATTTTTGTCTGACGCAGTCGGCAAAGAAAGTCGCAGTCTGGCCCCAGCCGGAAGAGGCACCGGGGACGACGCTAAGCTTATATTCCGATTTATATGCGGCGGAGGCGGCGGAAAGGCAGAGGCCCATAGCGGCAAGCGCGAGTGCTGCTTTGCTTAAGAGTTTAAAGTTCACAATAGTTACTCCTAGGGATTAAAAAATAAATAAAAGAGTTTTATTTGGTCGACTGAAGCCAAGCAAGCGTGTGTTTGCCTGTGTTCAATTACGGAATAACACCATTTGTTCTAGTGTTTTTGTGCACAATGGATTCCGGTACGACCATTGGTGAGTATTTCTAGTCCCAGACAGGCTTTTGGCCCGTTCGACACTATAAAAATATTGTATTCTTCGATTACAAAAAACTTCGTTTTTTCGCTAAGGAAAACCCTGTATTAATATGAACGGAACGTCGCAATTATGGGTCTTTTGAAGTAGGATACCAGCCTATTTGTGCTTGTTCCGCTGGGAGATATTAGATGCGCTATTACGATATTGAAGTGGCCGGTACTAAACGCGCCCTTAAACTCTGTCCGATTAATCAAGACCTTTGTATTGCAGCTTTTTTAATCCTCGGCGATCCTGAACTGACTGTCAATTGTGCGGCCGCTCTTTTAGAAAGGGCTCCTAAGTATGATTTTCTTCTGACAGCAGAAGCAAAGAGCATTCCGTTGGTTCAGGAAATGGCTCGTCAGAACGGCGATTCCCGTTACATTGTTGCTAGAAAAGGCCGCAAGCTCTATATGGACAGTCCTATTTGCGTCGGCGTTAAGTCCATTACCACGGAAAAAGATCAGAAACTCTACGTAGATAAAGAAGAGATGGATCAGATGCGCGGTAAACGCATCCTGATTGTTGATGACGTTATCTCTACAGGCCGCAGTCTGCAGGCTCTAGAAGAAATCGCAGCAGCCGCCGGTGCAGAAGCTGTCTCTTATACACATCTCCGAGCCCACGAGACGCTCATGAATCTC
>USHK01000276.1 GCA_900554375.1 uncultured Sutterella sp. | reverse complement strand
CGTAAGGAGTCGTCGGCAGCGTCAGATGTGTATAAGAGACAGGTGCACCTTTCATCTCTCGGAAGGAAGGACTGTCCTCAAACAAAACCGTCTCATCGATTCGGGCAAGACGACAAAGAAGTCCCGTATCCACAAAATAAGCTTTGAAGGCATTGAGTTCCTCGTAGGCGCTCAACGGATATCCCAATGTCTTGGTCCGATGAACCCTTCTCGTGATGCGGGCATCCATAAGCCATTGCAATGCATCACCGTACCTACGCGCGTTGGAGCGCGGCTCGACGACGCTGTAGCGAAATTGTTTGTTTTCACGGGACAGCTGCTGAGGAAGCGACTCCCAGATGCGCTTAATTTTCGGTACATCCAGTGCCTGTGCATGGGACTCGACATCAGCGAGATAGCTCTGAAGTATTCTTGTTTGAGCAGATTTGACAAGCGCTAAGTCTTGCGAAAGACACCACGCTGCAACAGGTTCGGGCATCCCTCCCACCAATTCGAAATGAGATAGTTTGGTGCAAAGACGCTTAAAGAAGATTTCAGGCAGAGGTTCAAGCACCGTTCTTGTTTTCAGGAGCTCGACTAACGACGTTTCCCCCTGAGCGATCAAAAACTCTGTGAACGTCATCGGCTCGAGCGTCATGAAATCAACTTTGCCCACCGGAAAAGACTTCGGTCGGGCGAAGTCAAGTCCCAAGAGTGAGCCCGCCAGCAGAATACGAAGATCCGGCCTGAGTTCGCAGAAGTATTTGAGAGCGTGGATAGCGTCCGGGCAAGTTTGCGCCTCGTCGAAAATCAAAAGCGAGCAAGGTGCAACCGGTCTGCCGGAAACAAAAGCCAGCGACTCGAGAATATCGTCGGGGACCCGTGAAGCACCAAAGATCCGCGTCAAATCAGGCTGCAGCTCAAAGTTGAAGTAATGCTGATTGTTCGGGAAAAATTCCTCGGCAAAGGCCGCCATGAGCCTGGTTTTACCTACATGACGTACGCCTCGCAAGATCATCGGCTTGCGAGCAACGGCGCCCATCCATTGAACAAGTCTTTGATACGCCAGGCGGTACATCTCCCGGTTTCCTCCGTTTTTAGCCAGATGGAGCAAAAATCAATAAACGGCTTGAAGTCCAAAGCCGACGACCTCGACACCGCACTGAATCCGGTGCGCAGGCCTACCGAATCCGATACCGTGTTAAGCGGCCAGAGCCTTCTCGTACAATCACACCCTTGTCCGTCATACTATTGAGCGTGTTGATTGTCGAACCGTAGGATCTGTGCAGCGCAGCCTGGATTTCGGATCGCCCCACGGGGCCGTTTCTTCTAAGAAACGCGAAGACTTCCTTTTCCACCGCATTCAGATGTTCCGGATGCAGCGTAATCTTGGGAAGAACAATCATCAGAGCTCGTGGGAATTCGAGAAGCTTTGGCTCCAAGCCATAGGGTTCGTAGCTTGCAAACATTAGAGGAATACCGATTCCGTACTTTTCCATGGCGGAAAGCCTCAACAACATGTCCGCAAGCATCGGATTTCTGGGCATTGAAGCTCCAAGCCGCAGTAATTCGGGGTCGGCCCCCGGCAGCAGTCCCCCGAAACTCAAAAGCTCGATGCGGTCTGAGAAACAGGTAATGGTTGAGGGCGCAGTAATACTGTAGTCGCGATGCGCAAACATATTGACCAGAGCTTCGCGGATGGCCGCTTCAGGATATTCCTTCACCTCGTTTCTTGTGCCGTCTCGCCGCAAGTCGAAAGCAGCAATTTCGTAGGAAAAGCCAAAACGGTTGTTGAGCAGCTGCCGAATGCGGTTGTATTGATCAACAATGCAACCTTGAAATGTCAGGATACCGCCGGCATTCGTGGCCTTGTTGGTACCGGAGAAGAAACCTACGCGCGTCTGAATCGTACTTTGATCCGATACCCAAAATGCGAGGTTCGTAAAAAAGCCGCTCGGAGTCGTCAACCCCAACACTCGATACTTGTTCTCGGAAAATTCGATTCCGGCAGCAGTGAAGTACTTTTCTAGTGCCGTAAAAGATAAATCCTGCTCAAGCGAAGGCTTAAGCTCGTAGGGAGTTGGGTCAGCCTTGCGGTAGAGTGCTTTGAGTTCTTCATCGTTAACCTCAAAGTTGCTCGATCCGTGCCTCATGTAGCATCGACGGCTTTTGACTTGATCTTTCGATACTGTGACAAAGTAGGGAGGATTGGCGCCTTCGAGTACGTGAGCTATGACGACGGTTTTGCCGTTTATTGACGAGCGAGTCACCTTGCACAGGCTGTCGGCTTGCGGATGCATCGCAAACCTGAAGACGGAAATGATCGAACGTTCGACGAGATCGGCGTTGTCAACGCCAACCACATCTCCGTCATCTGTCACTCCAAAGAAAACTTGTCCGCCGGAAGTATTAAGGAACGCATCGAAGCTTTCCTTAGCCGTATCAGACCAGGCGAGCTTGAATTCAACAGTTGGGCCTTCTGCGGCAGGAATTCGAATGATGTCATCCATGTATCAAACTCATATCACATCGTTCACATGTGTCAATAGTATCAAATTTGATGATCGTGATGATGAACTGGGGCTGCTTTCTTGGTTTTTATGGACATTTGGATCTCCACAAGGCTTCCCGTTGCCACTAGTGCTGTCATAACAAGTAGCAGATTTTTTATGTGTCGCAAAAAAAAGCCATGCAGCGGTGTTTGTCATGATCACTGCACGGCAATTTGAAAACCGTTTGCGCCCGACGGCAGTTAGACGTCAAGCGCAAAGTTGAAAACTGATTTAGAACGTGTGACGCAGCCCGATGTTCCAGCGCCAGTTTTCCTGTCTCTTATACACATCTCCGCGCCCACGAGACGCTCATGAATCTCGTATGC
>USHK01000275.1 GCA_900554375.1 uncultured Sutterella sp. | reverse complement strand
CGAGATTCATGAGCGTCTCGTGGGCTCGGAGATGTGTATAAGAGACAGCTTCAGCTACAAAGAAAATGGTATTGAATCCTCACGATTCTCATGCCGGACAGCTTCGCTGCACTCTGTGTCATAAAGAGCACGAACAAAGCGTTCTTTATTGCCGTCAATGCCATAAGAACGCCGAAGATAAACGCTTTGACATGAAGGTGCCCTAGTCCAATCCAAAAAGTTTTCCCTCCTGCTCCCGTCTCTCCTCGGGAGTATTTTGCGGCTCCGAAAAAAGAGCCGCTTTATTTTGTCTCAGGAACTTTATTACCGAGGGGTTTCAATTGTCCAAAAATCCGATGGTCCTTTTAGACGCGGTAAACTGACCATCCTTCAGCTGAGCTTCAACTTTCAGCATGTCGACAATCTTTTCTCCGGAAACAGCTTTGGTAAAACGAAGTCTTCTGTCGATAGCCGCAAAATCTCCCGGAGAAAGGTTTCTGATTTTCCGCAGATTGTTCACTTCGTTTCCGACAGAGAATTTCCACTTCTGAGCCAGTCTTCTGTACATTTCTTCTGCCTGATCATCAGTCATATAGTCGAGTTTGGCCTTCAAGTCGAATCTTCTCAGACAAGCGTTGTCCATCAGATCCAAAAGGTTCGTTGTTGCCACTAGGTAGCCTTCATAAGACTCCATCTGAGTCAGAAATTCGTTGACTTGCGTAACTTCCCAGGAATGATTTACGGTTCTTCGATCTTGAAGGAAAGAATCAATTTCATCAAAGAGCAGAACGGCATTTTCTCTTTTTGCTTCTTCAAAGGCAGCGGCGATATTGTGTTCTGTACCGCCGACATAGCAGTTCAAAAGATCCGACGCTTTTTTCATGATGAGAGGACGTTCAAGCTTCTTTGCGAGCCAGTGACAAAATTCTGTCTTGCCCGTGCCCGGGGGACCGTACAGACATAACCTCCCGGCGCCGGCTTCTTTGAGGCCTTTCGATAAAGCTTCCAGATCTGTATCGGAGTTGCTTAAAGCAGGGTCGAACTTCCCGATTTTCTTCGTCGCAGCAGCCAGTTTTCCAAAACCTTGTGCCTTGAGAATATCTTCGAGAAGAGCCATCAAAGAGTCTTCCGGAAACTTAACTTTATTACCTTGGAGGTTGTCCACAATCTCTCCGACTTGAGTGACAAGTGCCGGAGAAAGATTTTCCGTATTCACCAGACGACTAATGTTTTCTTCGGACAAAGATTTGGCCAATGCTCCTTGTGCGAGCTTCTCCATTTGAGCTCGAGGCGGATAACCAACCTTTAGGACAAAATGAAATCTTCTGATAATGGCAGCATCCATAGAACGCAGAGAGTTCGTTGTCCACACGGTCAGCTTTTTAGTGTTTTCGAGTGCCGTATTGATGCGCGCTTTGTTTGTACGATCAGTCGTTCCTTGGACCAGATCGCTGTTGAAAACGTCATCCGCTTCATCAATCAGAATTGCCGTGACGGCGTCGTTCCGACTTAACTTGCAGGCTCGTTCCCAGCAAGCTAAAACCTTTTCCTCTCTTCCGAGTTTTAATGTGTAGGCTTTTTTACCGGCTTGTTCAATCAAAAGTTTTCCTAATTCCGTCTTTCCGGAACCAGGAGGACCATACAAAAGAACATTGACGCCTCTGGGTCCTTCATCTTTAATCCCCTTTAAAAACGGAACGACTAAAGAGTCAATCACAGGCAGATACTTGACATCTTCGAGCGTGAGACGAGACTTGTTGCAAGGAGCGAGGATCGAACTTACAAGCTGCTTCTTTTCGATTTTCCCGAAGAAGAGATCAAAGAAGGAAATACCGGATTTCGATTCAAAATAGTCCTCGAAATCGATATTAGAAGACTCTCTGTCTACGCCGAAGATTGCCATTCGGATAAGTTTGCCATCCGGCCCGAGCATTTCTTGGACCTTTTCCAAAGGCAGGTCCAACGTTTTTGCGATGACCTCCAGCATGAGAAAAAAGCCGCGGTCGGAATAACTAAAAGAGTTCAGGGCTCTTCTCAAGTTTCGGTATGCAAGAGTAAAGAAGATGAAGGCGGTGACGAGACCTTCATCTTCGGAAAGGTCATAGGCTTCTTTGATGAGTTCAAGATTAGCCGCAAAACCTTTCGGGTAGAAACCGTGCAAATCAATCTCTTTCTTGATGTTGCGATAAACCTTCTTCATGGAAACTGGAGGATTGTCGATGCGCTTTCCAAGCCCTGTTTTCACAGATTTGTATCTACGAAAAACACCGTCTCCTGCATCGTCAAATAATTCAGTGTCGCCTTCTTCTTTTCCTTTAAGCTCGTAAAGTTCCGAAACGTCGTTTTCGATTTCCTGCTGCCACGCCTTGACCACTCGGATATTTGCCATCTCCTGCACGTCATCGAGTTCGAACGATTTATAGCCGGAGAGTTCGATCAAAATCTTGGATGTCCAATATTCAACACACAAGGTACTCTGCTGTTCTGAATCCGGAATAGAACGAAGACGGTTGTCACTAAACATTTTTTCAAAGACACTTGTTCTCCTGCGAGGCATTTTTGTTCTCCTTCTATGTTGTTATTTTTGCATTTGAAGCGAAAAAAATTGACGCAGTAAAACCGATTAAAATTAAAATCAATACGCGCCTTACGACAGAAATTTGACCTTGGAGGGCCTAAGAATGGGGAGAAAACACGACAAAAAAGAGGAAGCATCAATCATTTTGGAGATTCTCAATCGGATTCCGCTAAGCAAACGATTTGTCTCGGTGGACGACATCCTTAATTCTTTGGCATCCGCAGACATTGATGTCAGCAGGCGGTCACTGCAGCGTTACCTTAAACCTGTCTCTTATACACATCTCCGAGCCCACGAGACGC
>USHK01000274.1 GCA_900554375.1 uncultured Sutterella sp. | reverse complement strand
GCGTCTCGTGGGCTCGGAGATGTGTATAAGAGACAGGCAAAGCTCATCGAAAAGAGCGGTTTTACCTATATCAAACGCTCTGAAATCAGAGATTGGAAAACCGTGCTGTCGAAGCAGGGGCCTCAGATCGTTTTAGGCAACAGTATGGGCGAGATGGGCTTTTACTATGCGCTTTCCTCTCTCGTCATCATGGGCGGGAGTTTTGAGAATTACGGCTGTCAAAGCGTGATTGAGCCTTGTGCCATAGGGCTTCCGGTGATCGTTGGGCCGAGTATTTTTAATTTTGATTTTATTGTGAAAAAAGCGGAGTCCGAAGGTGCGCTCCTTCGTGCGGCTGATTTTACGGAAGCGCTGCAGATTGCCGATGAAGTGCTTAGTGATCCGGCAAAACGAGCCGAAATCGGAGAGAGAGCCGCGGGGTTTGCGCGGGAGCAGCGGGGAGCTACTGAGCGGACAATCCGAGTTATCGATATCTTGTTGAAAGGTGATACGAATGCAGATCAAGCATCCTAATGTACTTTCCATTGCCGGCGTGGACCCTTCGGGCGGGGCCGGTCTTCTAGCAGACGTCAAAACGATCAGCTCGTTAGGCGGATACGCAACAGGTGTTGTGACCGCCGCAACGGCACAGAACACTCAGGGTGTCTTCGGCGTTATTCCTATCCCGACAGACTTTGTCAAAAAGCAAATTGATGTTCTTTTCGAAGACGTGCGCATTGATTCTGTCAAAATCGGAATGCTGTTCGACTCAAATCTAATTAAAGGTGTTGCAGAGCGTTTGCGTTATTGGAACCCTCGCTTTATCGTTCTGGACCCTGTCATGGTTGCCAAGAGCGGTGATGCACTGCTCACCGACGATGCCGTCGCCACATTGCGCGACGAACTTCTGCCGCTGGCTACCATCATAACGCCCAACCTCCCTGAAGCAGCCCGACTGCTTGAAACCGTGGACATCACTGACGATGAACAGATGGAAGCGGCTGCTAATGATCTTTGGAAACTCAAAGGCTGTCACGGCTGGGTGTATCTTAAGGGCGGCCACATGGAAGGAGTGGATTACTCCGAAGACTTGCTTTACGACGGACGCCACATGATTCGCTACCGCGCCGAAAGGACAATGACGAAGAACACACACGGTACCGGCTGTGCGCTGTCTTCTGCGCTGGCGACCCTGCTTCCGTCCTCTTCGGATATTCCGATGGCCGCAAGGGAAGCCAAGCGCTACATCACGCAGGCCATTATTCATGCAGATGAGCTCCAAATCGGAAAAGGCCACGGTCCTGTGCATCACTTCTATGCCCAGTGGTATTGATTTACAAACTATTACACCTATCTGAAGGCAGATCAACTTGCGCGGATTGAAATACCTGTGTAATATTCAACTTCCCTGATGACTTGATCATCAGATGGCGAATTAGCTCAGTCGGTTAGAGCAGAGGAATCATAATCCTTGTGTCCGCGGTTCGAGTCCGTGATTCGCCACCAGAATACCATCCGAGAGCCTCCAAAGCTCTCGGATATTTTTTTGTCTAAGCCAATAACGGCGGGCCTTTTGTAATTTTCGGCCTCTGTAGCCTTCTGAGAATATCCGCCTCCCAATACGTTTTTTATTGACGAATAGATTAACGTAAGCTAAAAACAAACTAGTTTTTTTGACGTATGGCGATAAACACGGGGGCCGCATCATGCCTAAATTGGCTGTCGAACTAACAAAGCAATTCCAGATAGAAGCGCGGAAAGGTAAAGATTTCACGGTGGGAGGCGTTAAGGGCCTCAAGTGTGACTACCGGGGCGCTAATCCTTGTTACTACATTCAATGGATGAAGAACGGCAAGAAACAAGCCCACTACTTTGGGAATGTGACCTTGAAGAAGGCTAAGGAGCTGGCGCGAGAGGCTCGAAAGCTGATAGATGAAGGAAAGGACCCAAGGGCGATAAAACAAGCCGAGGTAGAGTGGAATAAGGCCATTGAGGAAAAGATAATCTCAGAGCAAACGAAAAAACTAAACACTTTGAGAAGAGTTTCCGAGCTTTGCTTTAAGGATTACCAGAGTAAAGGTATTTGGCAGGGCAAGGACAAGGGACAGCACGAAATCAACCGCTTTAATAGTGCGATATTGCCGGAGCTTGGAGATATTCCGATAACGGAGATCACGCACAAAACTTTGTTTGAACACTTCAAGAACTACTGGAAGGAGACACCAAACCAAGCGGAGAAAGTCCATAGGCGCCTTAATCTTGTCTTTAATTGGGCTATCGCTCAAGGCACATTTCACCTAGAGAACAATCCAGCCGACATAAAAGGACCGTTTGGCGTACTGGTTAAACCGCTCACCATGGCACGCCCAAAGAAAAAGAATTATCCGGCGCCGGATTATCACCGTATCGGAGAATTGTTGAAGGAATGTTTAGAGGCCACCTCAATGAGTTCACGCGCTTTTGTTTTTCAGGTGCTCACGGCCACCAGAGGGGAAGCAGTTAGGACACTTAAATGGGCTGACATTGATCTTGATAAGGCAGTAGCCATCATTAGGCCGGAGAACGATAAAGCCTCTAAAGAGTTTGGAGCGTCCAACCGACCGCGAGAGGTTTACTTATCAAAGCAGGCGATACAGTTGCTTAACTCAATCCCTAGGCTTGGAGAGTTTGTATTTATCGGGAAGGGCGGTTTTATGAAACCTCTTGGAGAAGGCGCGACCGAGCAATTTTTGAAGGGCATTCATGTAATCAAACTGGCGGCCGACGGGCAGGGATGGGTAGATAAAAACGTGCTGGATAAGCAGGGAAGGCCTACCAAGATCACGCCGCACGGCACAGCCCGGGCCCCCTTTAGAACCTGTCTCTTATACACATCTGACGCTGCCGACGAC
>USHK01000273.1 GCA_900554375.1 uncultured Sutterella sp. | reverse complement strand
GAGATTCATGAGCGTCTCGTGGGCTCGGAGATGTGTATAAGAGACAGATATAAATTCTCCCTTCGATTCTTTTCTAATCTCCTTCAATAGTGAGATGACTTGCTGAGATAAAGGAACTCTGAATGGAAATTCTTTGCCGTCTTTTCGGCGTGAAGGAGGGCAAAGCCAAACTTTTTCTTTCCAGCTTATCTCTCTCCAATGGGCTTGAGTAAATTCAACGGTACGGGTTGCAGTAAGAACGCCGAACAGCAGGGCTTTTGCCCCAATAGAGCTCTCTTGCTGAAGTTTAGGAATGATAGCTTTTAATTCCGCAAAGGAAAGAGATTTGAAATGCTGCGTTGAATTGCATTTATTGGCGGGAGGAAGAAATAAGTCGAGATTTCCCTTCCAAGCCGCTGGGTTGTTCCCAATAAATAAGTTTTCATTGATCGCATAGGCGAAAATTTTCTCTAACCTCCCTCTTACACGGGATGCGGTCATTGTCTTGTTTGTCCATATCGGACGAAGTATCTTTAGGATGTCTTTCCGATCAATTTCATCGATGAATTTTTCCCCAATGACGGGAAACGCATAGGTGCTTATAGAAGAACTCCAAGACTGCTTTTGAGACGGATTTTTCCATAGTCTGACCGAGGCTAAGATGTTGATAACTCGTTGGGCATAGTCTTTAAAAACCATTCGCTGCTGTTTGACTTCTAATAATGCGGAAGCCCTTCCGCTAAATTGAAGAGATGTTTTTAATAAAAAGGCAAATTGTTTTACTTCTGACAGAGGTCTTTTACTGGCGCTCCCAAGCGCTAGATCGCAGACACGACCTTTGGGATCCAGATATCTGAAGAAATAATTGCGATACCTTCCGTTGCTGCGGACACGAATATACAAATGCGGTTCCAATCGATGGGTTCCGTCCGGCAGCTCAAAGATTTGTTTTTTGGTGAAACGGCCGATTTTTGCGTGTGACATAACTGCGCCCCCTTCGTTGAGGTGAAAAAAGTCAGTCTCTCAATAACAACGGATGACATCGCAATCTTTCTTTTCAACTAAAGATTGCTTGGATTGAGAAGGGCGTTCGTTATGAAGCGTTCGTTATGAAGCAATGGACACTCCTAAAATTCGGTAGAATGGGAATCACCCTATGAAGATGGCCACACAGAAAAAGACGAGGAATAAAAATGCGACCTATGCGCCTCAGAAACTATATCTTTTATTTGTTGGCCATCACAATTACTCTGCCTTTGCTCATGCTGAGTTACTCCCAATATCGCATGATTGAGCAGGAAATTCGTAAAGATGATCTTCTTCTTGTGGAAGATGCGCTGGCATTGTCAAACAATATTAAAAACAGAGTTGACTCGGCTAAGACATTGGTCGTGATGTCTGCGAATACGCTTCAGGTCTATGGGACAGATGATAAGTCGGCCTTACGCTCTATCTTAAAAAGCATTTTGACGGAGGTTCCTTATTTCTTGAACATTCACTACGGGGATGCAAATGGAGATGTTATCGTTTTTGAGCCCCCTAAGAATGCTCGCAATGAAAGTAATGAGGGCGTTTCTCACACAGATAGGGACCATTGGACCCACATTCACAATCGGGATTCGGTCTACATATCTGATGTCGTTATGGCGACGGGAGCGGCAAATGTACCGATCGTTAATATTTGTGCGCCGGCAATAAATAAATCCGGAAAGATTATCGGATACGCTGTATCAGCTCTTGACTTAAAGAGCCTCTACGAAGACGTGGTATCGGGTTTGGATATTCAAGACAGCGCCGTTTATATTTTAGATAAGAAGGGCGCTCCCATTTATGCGACTGACCATGTTTATTCTCCCGAGCCGCTTATACCCTCTAAGGTTTTACAGGAACTCGTCGCAAATAACGAAAACGCTCAGGTCCTATCCAGAAACGATGCCTCCGATTTAGTCGGCGCAATCAGAGAAATACCGGAACTGGGCTGGTACGTCGGCGTCTTTAAGAAAGAAGAAGACAGGGAAGCGGCAATCATTTCAATGGTAGCGACCAACAGCCTAATATTCTTTTTCCTGCTGTTAGTCACGTTTATCTTAGCTTCTTACTCTGTTAGACCATTGACCGAGGCCGTTAATAAACTGATCGAACAGGTAAGGGAAGGTAAGGCTGTCCCGACAGAAGCGGAAAAAGTCCACCATCCTGAAGAACTTGTTGAGCTCCAAAAGGCCTTTTGCCGTTTGCTGGTGAAATTGAAAACTCACCAAAAATCGGAAGGTTCTGTCAGTGAATTGAGGGAATCGGATGCACAGAAAGAGGTTGAGCTTCTCAAAGAGCAGTATGAATTCCTGCAGGCGCTCATTACATTACTTCCTTCTCCGATGGCGATCGTAGACGAAAACGGCTTCGTTCGTTTCTTAAATCAATCGGCTTCGAAGTTTTTCGATAAAGCGGTGGCCGGTGCTAACTTTGCTCAAATGCTGAAAGAGAAATTTGAAGAGGACAATTTGGGATTCAACCTTTGCGGTTTGTCGGAAGAAAAAATCGTCAAAACCCGAGAGACCGGAGAAGATTATTTGCTTCAAAGAAGAGAGTTGCCTCCTATGAAAGGTATTCGGCGCAGTGTTTACTTACTTTCGCCGTTTAAAGAGCCGGATTGGAATTCGAAATAGGACACACCTAGGGAAGGCAGTAATTTTTCAAGAACGTCTTTCATTGAGAGAATCAAACTGCGGTCGTTAGTGCAGGGATGACAGTCAATATGTTCAGCCTGCAAGATTCTATTGTCGATGTAAAGCGAAACTTCTTTATTTTTATCGAAGATCAGGCCAAGCAAAGAAACAGCGCCAGGGAACGTATGCATCAGTCGGGATAGGTCTTCCGAGGAGGCAAAAGAAAGG
>USHK01000272.1 GCA_900554375.1 uncultured Sutterella sp. | reverse complement strand
ACGAGATTCATGAGCGTCTCGTGGGCTCGGAGATGTGTATAAGAGACAGAATTTCTTGAAAACTTCAAGAAATTCTCAGCGACCAATGAAGAGTGTAAGCGTTTGGAAAAATACGGTCCGCATCTCGATTAAAGGTCCGTAAGCAAGAATCCCGGCTTCGCGCCGGGATTTTCGTTTGTTAAGGTTTTATCGCTTTTGAGCTCTTCTTCGGCAGTGACAGCACTAAAACATTCAGAAGGACCAGACAGATGCCGGCCGCTTCCCACATGCCGACTCTCAGATCGAAAGCAAAGACGGAAAGCAAGTAAGCACTCAGTGGTTCGAAGCAGACCATCAGACCGACGATAACCGCAGAAATGTACTTAAGGCTGGAAAGATAACACCAGAAAGCGGCCACCGTACCGACCAAAACGACATAAGTGAAGGCCGAAATCGACAAAGCAGTCCATTGAACGTTCATCGTCCAAGGCGGATTCATCACAGATGCGACAAGTCCGCCAAAGAGCATTCCGAAGCCCACAACCGGTCCAACTCCTACTTTCATAATGAGCTTTCTCGGCTGAATCGAGTAAGCAGCTGAAAATATCGCTGAAACAAAACCCCACAGCACGCCCGCAAAAGATAAGTCCAAGGTGCTGAAGTTTCCCTTAGTCACGATCAAAAAAACGCCGGATGCCGCAAGAACAAAGCAGATACCTTCTCGGATCGTCAGTGGTCGTTTCTCAGTGATGGACAGCCAAAAGGCACAAATCAAAGGCACAAGCGTGAGCACAATGGCGGCCGTTCCCGCATTAGATGCGGCGACCGCAAGCATGAAGGTGAGCTGAGAAACGAGAATCAATAGACCGGCAATTAAAATCCCGACCGTAGTGCGAATGTCTTTCAACGGCGAAATAATATTTCTGCCGAATACCACTCGTTCCATAATAAGCAGGATCAGACCAGCCAATACCAAACGCATGGATACCAAGTCCAGCGGCGTAAATGAACACTGCTGGAGAAGATACTGCGCGCAAACGCCCATCGAACCCCAAAAAACTGAGGCTGCGATGGCCAATCCTATTCCCTTGCTAAACGACGAATCGCTCATGTTTTTCTAAATACCTTAGGAAAAGAAAAGACTCACAAACGGAGCCTTTTGAAAATTACTGCCTTTTTCTGATTTTGAATATCTTGTACTCGGAGAATACTCCTAAATTCATTGCCGTTTAGGCTTTCTCGGCAAACGCGCCTTCCCAAACGATCCTCAGAAAATTCTTTCTGTCCGTAACACCTTCAGTATTAAAGAACAGAATGACAGACTCACTGTTCAAGCCCAAAGAGCTAATTTCTTCCGGATATTGAGTTTTATGGAATAAGAGCTCAAATGCTGTTCCGAAAGCTGCCGCCCCGCTCTCTCCTGACAATACGCGCGGATCGTTCTCCAGAGGCGAAGAAAGAACGCGTACGCCTGTGGCAGCAACGGATTCTTCAATGCGGAAGTAATGAGAGGCCGCAGCTCTAATTTCTTCCCAACCGACACTGCACGGTTCACCGCAGGAAAGACCGGCCATGATTGTTTCCAGATTACCCGGCGCATTGTGGAGTTTGCCGTCATCCTTTTCTGCTGTTCGATAAACACAGTCTGCAGTTTTCGGCTCGACAATGGAAATCTCCGGAACGTCAGACCCGTAAAGCGACGCAAAAAATCCGCACATAGCGCCGGCCATGGAGCCAACGCCCGCCTGCAAAAAGATATGCGTCGGACGTTTGCCTTTTAATTGCTCAACTGTTTCCAATGCCATCGTGAGGTAGCCCTGCATAATGAATTGAGCTACTTTCTCAAAGCCAGGAAGCGCTGTGTCCTGAACAAGCAGCCAGCCGTTTTCAAGAGCAAGCCTTTCCGCTTCATGGACCGTTTCATCGTAGTTGCCTTCAGTGCGGCGGCATTCTGTTCCGAGCTTACGGATATTCTCCAAGCGCTCTTCACTGCTTCCGGCCGGCATGAGAATCTCGCATTTAAGGCCCAGCAAATGACAGATCCAGGCTAGTCCGCAGCCGTGATTGCCGTCAGTCGCGGAGATGATCTTAGGTTTTTCTTCCAGCGACGCGATCTGATTTTTGAGCTGTGCGAAGCTTTCAACCTTTCCGCACCATCCGTATTTTTCGGAAAGCAGACGGAACAAACAGTAGCTTCCGCCAAGTCCTTTAAATGAATTCAATCCAAAACGCGAGGCTTCGTCTTTGACAAAAATGTCTTTGACGCCCAGCTCTTTGGCTAAGGCAGGGAGTCCAACCAAGCGCGTAACGGAGTATCCGGGAAGCGTTTGATGAAATTTTTGTGCCGAGAGAGCCTGTTCTTTTGTGAAACGGCCAGAGGTTTCTCCGTCTGGATGCAGTTTAAGGTGGTCGAGATTTTTCATGTCACAGCTCCGCAATAGCGTTGAGATAGAAGTGTGCTGCTTCTTTAACTTGCTCAGGACGGCAGCGTTCATTGATCATATGAGCTAATTTGTATTCTCCGGGACCGAATCCGATGATCGGAATTCCCATCGAAACCGGAACCACTGCATTGGTGCCGAAGTCCCAGAACTCAAATTTCTTCGGTTTTTCTCCGAATACGTCTTCATAGGCACGGATGCAGGCTTTTGTTAATTCAGCGTCTTCAGCAATTTTCCAGGGATCATGTTCCGGACGGTAGACGAGCTCCTCTCCTTTCCAGGAAGTTTCTTTCAGCACTCCGAGTTCCCATTTAGCGGGTTTACCTTCAACCAGAGCGTCCATTTCTTTTTTAACATCTTCTATGCTTTCACCGAGACGAAGGCGGCGATCCAGATAGATTTCGCATTCACTCGGCACAGCATTCAAGGAAGCAGCAACGGAAGTGATCTTAGAGAGC
>USHK01000271.1 GCA_900554375.1 uncultured Sutterella sp. | reverse complement strand
TCTCGTGGGCTCGGAGATGTGTATAAGAGACAGGCCGGTCCCCATACGAGGGGTGGTCCGATTGGGACAGCAGAAAGCACGAACACCGCAACGCCTAAAGTGATGGCGCCGGGTACGCCCGCAATCCAGAAACCGATGAGGGCGACAACCCCTTGTCCGGCCGCACTGCCCACAATTCCGAACACAACGCTGCGGGTAGTGTTGACGATAATGTCTCGGACTTCAGCACCGATGCTTCCGCTCATTCGAGTTAAGAGAGCGAGAGATTTTTGAGAAAGAACTTCTCCGTCACGATAGAAGAAGAAAATCACGAACAGCATCAAGAACAATTGGAAGAGGCCGTCGCCCAACATGACGGCACCGGCAAGAGCGGCACGGCTGACCGGATCAAAAAGCTTTTGCGCAATAGCGGCTAACTCTTCCTTGTTGCCAAGCAGATGGGCGGCTTGGTTATAGGCCCATTCCCCGACGAACGGAATTTCTTTAAGTTGCTCGGGAACTGTAAAGCCTGAGGCGATCCATTCCCGGACGTAGCGAATTAAAGTCGGAATTTCTTGGGCAGACACGAGTGAAAGCCCTGCGATCGGGAGAACAATCAGTACGGCCAACAGCGTGACCATGATCAAAGTCGCAACGAGATTTCTTCCGCCGACTTCCTTTCTGACTCGTTTAAAAAGAGGCCATGAAACGATTGCGATCACAGCCGCAACCGACATCGCTGTTGCAAAAGGCCAAACGACCAAAAAGCAGCCGATGGCAATGAATGAACCGAAGAGAAACCGAACCACATAATCGGCGCGGTCCCTGAGGGAAGGCAATAGCATGGCTCTCAGAAAAAAATGATTTAAGAAAATTTTAGTTGAAATGTACTCTGCAACACGGAGTTGTTCTGAATTTAGGCACTAAGGAAGTTTTTTCATGGAGCAGCAGGGCTTCGTTCCTTGATTGAGCAGATACTGACTGCCCCACTGATACATGGATTCTAGAATCGGTCGGAGAGAAGTCCCCAATGGTGTGAGGGTATATTCGACCTTGGGCGGTACAACGGCATAAACCTTTCTGATGAGAAGACCGGCTTCTTCCAATTCGCGGAGCTGCTGGGTAAGCATCTTCGGCGTTGCAGACGGGATCAGGCGCCGCAATTCCGAAAAACGAAGGATTTTGCCGATGAGGTTCCAAAGAATGAGCGTTTTGTATTTACCGCCGATTAAAGAAAGTGTAGCTTCAACAGGACAATGAAACTCTTCCGGTTGAAATTCCTCACTGTTTTTTTGTTTGATTTTATCCATAGTATATAAAAAGTAATTATATATCAAAAACGGAAGTTCTTGCGTAAAAGATAATACTACTTAAAATGATTGCGTTCTACAACGGAAACCAATATGAAGAAAAATTTTGATGTCACCGGGATGACGTGTTCTGCCTGCTCCAATCGTGTGGAGAAAGCCGTGTCTCACGTGCCCGGCGTTGAAGACGTGAACGTCAATCTGCTAAAGAACAGTATGACGGTCGATTACGATGAAACGAAGACAAGCCTAGAGCAGATTATCCAGGCAGTGACGGATGCAGGATACGGCGCGAGCGAAAAGCAGGCTTCAGGCTCCGGTGCGGCTAAAACAGTTGATCCGGCTCTGGCGGCTAAGAAAGAAGCAGCGCAAATGAAAACCCGTCTTTACGTCTCCCTTATTTTTGCAGCCATTCTGATGGTACTCGCGATGGGGCCCATGATTGGGATGCCGCTGCCTCAAGTCATGTCCGGAACAAAAGGCGCGCCGATCAACGCACTTACGCAGTTCCTGCTGGCTTTGCCCGTTGTATTCGTGAATTTCAAATATTTCACGGTCGGTTTCAAAACGCTTTGGCAAAGATCACCGAACATGGATTCTTTGGTGGCTATTGGTTCATCTGCTTCCATGTTGTTCGGCCTTTTTGCGCTATACATGATGCTTTATGCATTAGGACAAGGTGATGAGGCCACGCTTCATCATTATGCGCACAATCTGTACTTTGATTCTGCGGCGATGATCCTTGCTCTGATTACATTAGGCAAGTACTTTGAATCCAGAGCTAAACATAAAACGACAGATGCCATTTCTCAACTGATGTCTCTTGTTCCCGATAAAGCCATCGTTTTAAAAGACGGCAACGAGACGGAAGTGCCTGTCAGTTCTGTTCAAGTTGGAGATATCGTTGTGCTAAAAACAGGGAGTCGAGTTCCGGTCGACGGGATTGTGGTTAAAGGCTCCGGTGCACTGGATGAATCTTCCCTTACCGGCGAGAGCATTCCCGTAGATAAAAAGGAAGGGGAAGAGCTCTCAGCTTCTACGCTTCTGACGCAAGGCTACATTGAAATGCGGGCCACCAAAGTCGGCGGAGACACGGCTCTAGCTCAGATTATTAAGTTAGTGGACGAAGCAACTTCGACCAAGGCCCCGGTAGCGCGTTTGGCAGATAAAGTGAGCGGTATTTTTGTTCCAACCGTTATCAGCATTGCAGTCATTGCTGCAATCGTTTGGATGCTTTGCGGCTATTCCTGGGAGTTTGCGCTTGAGATCGCTGTATCCGTACTTGTGATCTCGTGCCCGTGTGCATTAGGTTTAGCGACCCCGACCGCCATTATGGTCGGAACCGGACGCGGGGCGAGAAACGGCATTCTTTTTAGAAGCGCTGAAGCGATCGAATCGTTAGAAAAGGTTGATGCCGTTGTATTAGATAAGACCGGAACTGTTACTTCCGGTAAACCCTCTCTGACGGACGTTATTGCTTTCGGTCAGGTAAAACCTGAAGAACTTCTTACCGTTGCCGCATCCGTCGAACAAAAATCCGAGCATCCTTTGGCGACGGCCATTGTCGAAGGCGCCAAAGCCTGTCTCTTATACACATCTCCGAGC
>USHK01000270.1 GCA_900554375.1 uncultured Sutterella sp. | reverse complement strand
GATTCATGAGCGTCTCGTGGGCTCGGAGATGTGTATAAGAGACAGGGATTACCTTGTGCCTGCCGATCTTGAAATTCAAGTAGGACAGCGATGCCTTGTGCCGCTCGGATCCAGAAAGGTGGTTGGGATCGTTGTCGGATTTTCTGAAGAAAGCCGATTCTCAAAATTGAGAGAGATCATTACTCGATTTGATGACATCGCGCCTCTTTCATCTGGTTGGTTGGCACTCACTTCGTTTGCCGCTCGATATTATCAAAGCGGTTGGGGACAGGTGGCGATTCCTGCCCTCCCTAAATTTTTTAGAAAACTTCCCGGGAAGCTTCATGAACGTTCGCTTGAACGCTTGAGAGAAGAGAAGAAGCGGCCCGCTAAGAAATCCTCAGAGAAACCGCAGCTCAACTCAGAGCAGAGTGCAATTGTTGAAGAAATCCGACTGGATGGGCCGTTTTATCCTGCACTCATTTTTGGGATCACGGGCAGCGGAAAAACCGAGGTTTATTTGCATTTAATGGAGAAGGTCCTATTGAGAGATCCTGAAGCCCAGGTTCTTTTAATGGTGCCGGAAATTAACCTTACGCCTCAGCTTGTCGAACGTGTGCAGAGTCGTTTTCCTCAATTAGAGGTCGTCTCCTGGAACTCGGGAATGGCGGAGGGACGGAAAGCCTCTTCTTGGCTCGCCTGCCATGAAGGCAGAGCAAGAATTTTAGTCGGCACGCGCCTCTCCGTATTTGCGAGCTTTAGGGCATTAAAGCTGATTCTGGTTGACGAGGAACACGATCCTTCTTTCAAGTCTCAGGAAGGAGTGAGGTATAACGCCCGTGATTTAGCGCTGAAGCGAGCATCGATTGAACAAATACCGATTGTTCTCGGCTCTGCAACGCCGTCACTGGAAAGTTATAAAAACGCCCTGGATGGGAAATTCAAATTGTTTAAGCTGACGCAGAGGGCAAACTCAAATGCTCATTTGCCTCAGCTCTCATTAGTTGATATCCGGAAGGACAAACCGGTTAACGGTCTGAGTCAGGAGACAGCAGATGCCATTACCGATACGATTAATTCAGGACGTCAGGTAATTGTATTTTTAAACCGGAGAGGCTTTGCTCCGGTGGTCGAATGTAAGAACTGCGGGTGGCAGTCAACGTGCCCTCACTGCTCGACTTACGCTGTATTTCATAAAACTACCGGGCGTTTAACCTGCCATTACTGCGGTTGGTCGACGCCTCTTCCTAAAACTTGTCCGAAATGCGGTTCTTACGAGCTGCTCCCGATTGGACGCGGCACTCAGAGGGCCGAGGAAGAACTGGAAGCTCGATGGCCGGAAGCGAGGGTCTCAAGACTGGATCAGGATTCGGCACGTCAGAGAGGTAGCGCAAGTCAGGTGCTCGATGCCGTTCATAAAGGAGACGTTGACATCCTTATCGGGACCCAAATTGTCGCCAAAGGCCACGACTTTAAAAACGTGGGGCTAGTCGTTGTGTTAAACACTGACCCTCAGTTGTTCTCTTCCGATTATAGGGCTAGAGAGCGGCTGTTTTCCGTATTGATGCAGGTTTCGGGAAGGGCTGGCAGAGACAAAAAGGAAGGTAAGGTCTTAATTCAAACGCGTTACACCGAAGATGACATTTTTAAGCACCTGAAGTCTCAGGATTATGAGGGGTTCGCAACTGGTGAACTTGAAGCCCGACGCGCGAGTTTCATGGTGCCCTTCTCTGCTCAGGCTTTGATTGTCGCAGAGGGTAAAGAGATTTCTTCGGTTTTGGCTTTTTTGCAAAAACTTAAAGGACTGGCTGAGAAAATCAAAGGCCCTTCCGTAAGAATTTTCGAACCCGTTCCGCTGACTGTTCAAAAAGTCATGGATATAGAGAGAGGCCAGCTGCTGATTGAAGCGGAGAGCAAAGTTGAAATGCAGAAATTTTTAAATCGATTTCAGCCGGAAGCCCTTTCCTTGAAAGCGAAGGGTTCTTGGTATATCGATGTTGACCCATTGAATTATTAGTATGGATAGAAAAGATTTTGAAATTATGGCTCCGGTGGGATCTCGCGAGTCATTAGCGGCGGCTTTTCAAGCCGGGGCAGATTCCGTTTACTTTGGCATCGGAACGCTGAACATGCGTTCAAAATCTGCTAATGAATTTACGATCGACGACCTCAAAGAGATTGCTTCGCTTTGTGCGGAAAAAGGCGTGAAGAGTTATTTAACCGTGAATACGGTTATCTACGATGAAGATTTGCCGCTGATGAGACAGATCGTCGATGCGGCAAAAGAAGCCAAGATATCTGCTGTGATCGCCTCTGATGCTGCCGTTATGATGTACTGCAAGCAAAAAGGGGTAGAGGTTCACCTCTCCACGCAGCTCAATATTTCCAACGTAGAGGCGCTCAAGTTTTACAGCCAGTTCGCCGATGTTGTTGTCTTGGCAAGAGAGCTGAATCTTCGTCAGGTAAAACGGATCTACGATGAGATTCGGCAGCAGCGCATTACCGGCCCAAAGGGCGACCTGATCAGAATCGAGATGTTCTGTCACGGTGCTCTTTGCATGGCTGTGAGCGGTAAGTGCTACCTTAGCTTGAATAATGCAGGAAAAAGCGCAAACCGAGGCGCCTGTATGCAGACGTGCCGACGCGCCTATATTGTCAAGGACAAGGAGCGTGATGTCGAGTTGGAGATCGACAACCAGTACATCATGTCGCCGAAGGATCTAAAGACGATCGGCTTCATGGATCAGATGATTAAGGCCGGTGTTCGTGTCTTTAAGATTGAAGGCCGTGCACGCGGACCTGAATATGTCAGAACTGTCGTGGAAGCCTACGACCAGGCGATTCGGCAAGCTCTGACGGGTGAATGGAATGAGGAAATCAGCAAATCCTGGGATGCACAGTTAGCGACGGTTTATAAC
>USHK01000269.1 GCA_900554375.1 uncultured Sutterella sp. | reverse complement strand
CTCTTAGTCTGTGCAAGTTTCTGAATTACTTTCCAATTTTCGATGTTATCGAGGCAGGAACTCATAAATTTCTTTCTTTAGGACGACAGCGTTACAGAAGCTGAAATGAAAAAACCGCAGCACATTCAATTGTAACTGCGGTTGGTCGAAGAAGCGGTGTTTCTTTCACCGCTCATTTCCTTACTTCATCACTGTCGGAGCTTGATATTCAAATTCCTTCTTCAAGATTTCCATCTTGTAGAGTTTTTTCAAGCCTTCGTAGAAGGAAGCCTCATCGGCTCTGGACTGAGCAGCAAGAGCTTCGCCCCGGATCTCGTTGACTTGACTGTCATCAGCCGCAGGCATCTTATTGGATTCCACGTAACTGATGACGTAAGCGCCGTCAGGAACGGTCGTCCCGGTGAAAGCAGGAAGGCTCTTAGCCGGAACAGCCATCTCAGCCTGAATCAAAGGCATGGATTGAGACATCGGACTGATACGGGAAACCGTAAGTTCATGCCCGAAGCCTTCCAAATCTTTCTTAGCCTTAAGTTCAGCCAATTTAGCTTCGCCGGCTTTCTTAGCTAAAGCGGAAGCCTGTTCAAGTTCAAGCTGATCCCTGATGTCGCCCTTCACTTCTTCATAGGTCCTGATATGGGCAGGAGTATGTTTAACGATACGGGCTGAAACTAAAGTGTTGGCGGCTACTTCGACGGCTTGTGTATTTCTCTTTTCCTGTAGACAGTCCGGAGAGAACAGGTCTTCAATAACTCGTTTTGTGATGTATTGAGCATCAGGAGAAGTCTTCGGAAGTCCGGACTGAGTTAGGCCGTCAAGCGTGTGAAGGGTCAGACCGTATTTCTCTACCGCCGGATCCAAGCTATCGCTCTGTTCGTAGACCATGTTGGTAAAGCCGTCGGCGCTTTCAGCAAAAGCGGACTGACGATGCTGATCTTGCCAGAATTTAAGAATTTCACCGCGAACTTCTTCAAAGGGACGAACATGGGCCGGGTTGATATCCGTCACACGAATGATGTGATAACCGTATTCAGTTTTAACCGGTCCGACGATTTCATCTTTCTTAGCCCCGAAAACGGCCTTGTCAAACTCTGGAACCATCTGGCCCTGAGTGAAGTAGTCAAGATCACCGCCGTTTTCAGCTGTTCCGGGGTCTGCGGAATTTTCTTTGGCTAACTCTGCAAACTTGGAAGAATCTGCTTTGACTTCGGCAAGAATCTTTTCTGCCTTAGCTTTAGCATCTTGATCTGCTTTAGCATGGTCCGTTTCAGCAGCATCAGGAGCGATCAGAATATGCGCAGCACGTCTGGATTCGGCAACTTCATATTTCTTCCGATTCTGTTCGTAAAAGTCTTTGAGTTCCTGCTCAGAGGGCTCTGCAGTCATTTTGACAGTCTCCGGAGACATAACAACGAACTGAATGTTCAGAGATTCGGGAGCACGGTAATCGTTCTTATGATCTTCATAGAACTTTTTCATTTGTTCTTCCGTGACCTTGACATCTTTCATATAGGCGGAAGGATCAAAACTCATCGTGCGAACAACGCGCGTTTCACGAAGAATGTCATTTAACAGGGCCACCGTCTTTTTAGGGACGAAAGTGGTTTGGGCAACGGAGTTAACGAGCATGTCCTGAACTAGATCTCTTCTGAGTTCGTAGACAAATTGCTGATCACTCTTCCCTCGGGCAGCGAGATAATTTTCATACAGCTCAGGAGAGAACTGGCCGTCTTTCTTAAAAGCTTCTGCGTTCTTAATCACATTAATCGCATCAGCTTCACTCACATTCATGTAGTGATGGGCCATTTGAGCCTGAAGGGCGCGCTTTGCGGCAAGATTCTGGAGGATAGCGGCATTGGCTTCCTGTGTTTCAAAGATGCTCGGATCTACGGCACCTCCTTCTTGCTGACGCATGCGTTCAATATATTCGCGTTTCTGGTAATCGAATTCTTCTGGCTGAATTCCTTTTCCATCAACCTTAGCAATTGCATTAGCATCCGGATTCAGTCGGCTGTAACCATTGATACCGATAAAAACGAATGCAGGAATAATCAGAATCATGGCGATAAGCATTAGCCAACGTTTCTGGTTTCTAAAAGATTGGAACATTATGATCCTCAAGCTCTCAGCGAGCGATTCTTATTGGAATACAAAACAAAGGACTAATTTTACCTTCCGCGAGAAATTTTGAGTGAAAGTTAACGTCAAAAACCTTGAATCTTGGTTAAGTTTTGGCAAAAAATAACTTGATCGCATGATAGATAGGCTTCCGGAAATACAGCCTTCGAAACTCTCTGCCTGGAAGGTATGCGGAAAAAATATTTTTCCCAAAAAATCAGTTGTCTAAAAAAGTCTCTGTAACAGAACGCAAAAAATTTCGGTTTTTGAGTTGCACGTTTTTTTAATCTATGTAGAATTCGTTTCACTTCGATGACGCGCAAGCGTTTGAAAAGAAGGAGTGGTAGTTCAGTTGGTTAGAATACCGGCCTGTCACGCCGGGGGTCGCGGGTTCGAGTCCCGTCCACTCCGCCAAAATTCTAAAAGCCTCGGTTTGATTTCCGAGGCTTTTTCATTTTAGGCGGCCGTTCTGCCGCCCGAATAATTATTCTTGATTTCCGTTAGCGAAAGGACTCGTCAGATAGTTGTCTAAGTCCTTGTCCCCTCTTCCCGAAATATTAATCACAACAACGTCGTCTTTTCCAAATTTACGTTTTTCTAAAACGGCAACTGCATGGGAAGATTCAAGAGCAGGGATAATCCCTTCTTCACGCGTCAGCATGAATGCAGCCTTCAGAGCTTCTTCGTCAGTAACCGCTTCTACTTCCATTCGGCCTGTCTTAGCCAAATGAGCATGCAGCGGACCCTGTCTCTTATACACATCTGACGCTGCCGACGACTCCTTACGTGTAGAT
>USHK01000268.1 GCA_900554375.1 uncultured Sutterella sp. | reverse complement strand
GGGAATGAGTTTTTTGACGAACATGAAAGTCTCCGTTTGAGATTTATTTGTATAACCAGTGCGTTTGCTGCTCAGCTTATGGCTTTCATCGCAGCGGACAAGGTCTCGATTTTTTTAGTCGCAAACCTCGGAAAAGCGCTTCGCTTTTCCTGTCACTTCTATCAAAGCAAAAGTCGTGCCAATTTTTGTTTTTCAAAAGAACCTGAGTATCAAAGGGTTGGAACCAAAAGGGCGCACAAAAGAAGAGCAAACGTTTTTGATTTGCACTTTTTTGGTGCGTCTGCACCAAATTAGGTGTTTTCTTTCTCATACGGTCTTTTGTGCAAAGAATTTTCATTTGCTGAAATTAGAATAGGTTCAATATTTTTAAGGAGCCCTAAATGAGTCAAAAAGAATTTGTCAAGCCGGTCGGTCTGGAAACCCCTTATCGTCTGTTTAATTTAGGCGGCACAGCCTTTGTCGAAAGCAAACAAGGCGATGACTTGGATATCATGCCCGCCTCCTGGAATTGCCCGTTGGACTATGCCAAGATGACCGTCGTCATCGACTCGACCCACTACTCCCGCAAGCTCATTGAAGCAAGCGAATACATTCTTCTGGCTGTTCCGGGACAAGGAATTCAGAAAGAAATTCTTTACTTAGGTTCCGTGAGCAAGAACGACAATCCCAACAAAATTGCCGACAGCGGCTTGAAGTTCTTTACGCTTCCTGACTGCGACTTTCCGCTTCCCGAAGGATGCTCTGCCTGGGCGGTCGTCAAACTGATTCGAGAACCGCACAATGAAAAGACCTATGATCTTTTCATGGGCCAAATTGTTAAAGCCTGGGCTGACTCCCGCGTCTTCTCCAACAACCATTGGCATCTGGAAGAAGGTCCTGACGAGCTGCGTTCCCTGCACTATGTTGCCGGCGGCCACTTCTACGCGATCGGCAAACGCGTTGACGTCACGCTCTAATTTTCCGAACGCTAAGTTGCTTAGAATAGGTCCGAACTCACCGGACCTATTTTTATGCCTGAAACCACGAAAATTCAATCTGTTGCCATTCTCGGACGAGGAGCCTTGGGCGTCATGTACGGAAACTTTTTATCTTCCCGCATGCCCGAAGGCTCGGTATATTTTTTAGCGGACGAAAAACGCTGCGAGCGCTACCGAGCGCAGCCGCTTACAGCTAATGGAAGCCCCTGCTCACTCCTTTTTAAGACTCCGAAAGAGATCGGAAAGGCACCGGATCTGCTGATCGTTGCTCTGAAAGGACCGGCTTTACAAAGTGCCTTGCAAAGCATTAAAGATCTGGTCTCGGAGCACACCATTGTCATCTCGGTGATGAACGGAATCTCCAGCGAAGATATCATTGAACAAGAACTCGGAACACACAAGATTCTCCACTGCGTTGCCCAGCGAATGGACGCCCTCTTTCAAAACGGTATGCTGACTTATAAGAACTTCGGTGAACTTGTAATCGGCCTCAGTCCCGAGCATAAAGACATACCTGAGGTTCTCGGTGCCGTTGTCGATTTCTTTGACAACACGGAAATGCCCTACGTTGTCGATAACAAAATTCTTCACCGCATGTGGTGCAAGTGGATGCTCAATGTCGGCGTCAATCAGACGTTGGCTGTTTATGACGATGTTTTCCGCCGTGTACACCAAGAAGGCGAAGCCAGAGAAACTTTAAAGGCGGCCATGCGTGAAGTGCTTGCACTATCTCAAAAAGAAGGCACGGGACTCACGGAGCAGGATTTCAGAGATTATCTGCAGATCATTGACGAATTAAATCCGGACGGCATGCCCTCTATGCGTCAGGACAGACTGGCAAAACGTCTGACTGAAGTCGACTTCTTTGCAGGGACAGTCATTCAGAAAGCCGAAAAATATGGTTTACCCGTCCCTGTCAATCGCCGCCTCTACGATGAAATAAAAAGTTTCGAAAACGCCTACTAAACCAACTCAGTTTGGTTGCTTTTCTTAAGGTCTTGCCTTGAAGCGCCCTACTATGCTTGGAAAACTATGGAGGTAACTCAAATGTCCAATAACGTTTTAATTCTTGATGCCGGCTGCCAAAACTTCGGAAGAGGCGGCGAGCTCAATCACTATTTATCCCGTATTGCCGAGGAAGAGCTTACAAAGCTCGGCTGGAATGTTGAAATCACTTTAATTGACAGCCAGTGGGAAATCGCCGCAGAAGTAGAAAAGATTAAGAAAGCTGACGTCATCCTTGTCCAGACACCGGGCTGGTGGATGAGCACGCCTTGGCAGCTCAAACGCTATGAAGACCTCGTCTTTGTTCAGCCGGGTGTCGTCGGAAACGACGGTCGCTCTCACCAGCATCCGGATGACAACTACGGTCGAGGCGGCATTCTGACAAGTAAGAAATTCATGATCAGCAGCACTTGGAATGCCCCCAAGACTGCTTTTGACCGTAAAGGCGACTTCTTTGAAGGCCGCGGGGTCGACGGTGTCTTCTTCCCGCTCATTAAAGCGTTCGAATTCTTAGGAATGAAGCAGCTGCCGTCCTTCATGTGCAATGACGTCGTGAAGAATCCCCACATCGGCGAAGATGTTAAGCGCTGGAAGGAACATCTTCATCATGTTTTCAAAATTGAATAGTTAACGAATTACAAAAATCCTCGGAATCGCAAAAAACTCCGAGGATTTTTTGTTTTAGACGAAACAGAATTCTGTCTTAGAGTTCCATTGCCTTATTGGCCTTGTCCAGTCCGAAAGCTTTGTGAAGCGCGCGAACAGCCAGTTCCATGTATTTTTCATCAACAACGATGGAGGTGCGGATTTCGGATGTAGAAATCATCTTGATGTTGATGTTTTCTTCTGCTAGAACGCGGAACATCTTGGCGGCTACACCGGCGTGGCTGCGCATGCCGATTCCGACGCAGGAAATCTTAGCAATGGAAGCG
>USHK01000267.1 GCA_900554375.1 uncultured Sutterella sp. | reverse complement strand
GCCGTTCAGAGTATGAACATACTCGGTCTTACCTTGGGCGTTCTTGTAGCGAGTCTGCATACGGCGTGCCTGGAAAGCTTCGCAGTTAGAAACTGAACTAATTTCGCGGTAGGTGTTCTGAGCCGGAATCCAAACTTCCAAGTCATAGGTCTTGGCAGAACCAAAGCCCATATCTCCGGTGCAAAGTGTAATAACGCGATACGGGAGTCCGAGTTTCTGGAGAATGCCTTCGGCGCAGACAACCATTTCTTCAAGGTGCTTGTAGCTTTCTTCCGGTTTGACGATACGAACCATTTCGACTTTTTCGAATTGGTGCTGACGGATCATACCGCGTGTGTCTTTACCGTAAGAGCCGGCTTCGGAACGGAAGCAAGGCGTCTGGGCGGTAATTTTGATCGGCAGATCGCTTTCTTTAAGCATCTGGCCGCGAACGGAGTTAGTTAGAGTAACTTCGGAAGTCGGGATAAGGTAGAAAATCTCGCCTTCGCCTTCCTGGCCGCCCTTCTTAGCAGCGAACAGGTCTTCTTCAAACTTCGGAAGCTGGCCGGTGCCGATCAGAGTTTCCTGATTAGCAATGTACGGTGTGTAGCATTCTGTGTAACCGTTTTCCTGGGTCTGAGTGTCAAGCATGAACTGGGCTAATGCTCTGTGCAGACGAGCAACCTGGCCCTTCATGAAGCAGAAGCGAGTTCCGGCAAGCTTTGCGCCCACGTCAAAGTCAAGGCCTAAGGGGGCGCCGACATCAACGTGATCTTTAATTTCAAAATCGAATTCGCGAGGTGTGCCCCAGCGGCGAACTTCCACGTTTTCTGTTTCGTCTTTACCAACAGGAACAGAAGGATCCGGAAGATTAGGAATCGTTAAAAGAAGATCATTCAGCGCTTTTTTAACAGCAGCGTTTTTACCTTCCAAAGCGGCCAAGCCCTCTGCAATGGCGGCGCCTTCTTTCAGAAGTTCAGTTGCGTCCTCACCTGCCTTTTTAGCAGCACCGATTTTCTTAGCGACTTGGTTGCGGCGAGCCTGAAGTTCTTCCGTTTCAGTCTGAATTGCTTTGCGTTCGCCTTCTAAGGCTTCGTATTTTTCTGTCGGAAATTGAAATTTACGAGTTGCCAAACGAGCGACAACTTCGGGCAAATTCTTGCGAAGAAGATTTGAATCAAGCATGTAATTTCTCTTCTAGATTGATTGAATTGTTTGATTGTACGCTATCGGGACACTTCGTCACATATTGCAGGCAACGCTCTTGTAGACGTTTTCCTTCATCTTCAGTAGAAAACAATCCAAATAAGTATGAAGTTCTTTGATTTTCTGTTTTGTCTTGCAAGACAAAATCAGCACTGTTTGATCTGTCGGCACCAAAATGGGCAAAAAAATAATTCTTTAAAGTCCGTTTTTAACCATTCGGCTCCATACAATAACAATTGTCCTGCGATAAATTCTTTTGAAAAGAAGATTGCAGACTGAGTTATTTACCCAAAAGGCAAATTTAGATGAACGCAAGAACAACAAAATTTGAACTCGAAGCACTTCTTAGTGCCTCTTGTTGTTCCTGCTGTCTTTGTATGTGTTGATTCAACGCATAACCTCTTTCTATTCCAGCTATCCATCTAACTTCAAACCCCGGATAAGTTTATGCACCAAGAGGGGTTAATCTAAGTAAAGGATATCTTTATTATGAAGAATCATTTTATTAACGGCAATTTGATTTTTGATTTTGAACAAAATCGATGTCGAACTTAGCCTTGAAACGAAATTTCTAAAAACTCAGCAACGGCTTCCCACCGGAAAAGCGCTAACCTGATCAACAATCAATTTTTATATTTCTAAAGGAACAAAAATGGCTATCCATCAATCCATCAGAGAACTTATCGGCAACACACCTCTCGTTCAATTAAACCGCTACGCCGCCAAACGCGGCCTAGGTGCAAACATTCTTGCCAAAATTGAATATTTCAATCCTGCCGGATCCGTGAAAGACCGCGTCGGCTTTGCCATGTTGGATGCCGCAGAAAAAGCCGGCAAACTCAACAGCGAAACTGTCATCATTGAACCGACCAGCGGCAACACCGGAATCGGCTTGGCTGCTGCAGCCGCCGCCCGAGGCTTGCGCATTATTCTGACGATGCCGGAAACCATGAGTGTAGAACGCCGCAACCTTCTTAAAGCTTACGGCGCCGAGCTCGTCTTAACAGACGGCAAGAAAGGCATGAAAGGCGCTATCGCCAAAGCTGAAGAACTGGCTAAGGAGAATCCGAACAGCTTTATTCCGGGACAGTTCGTAAACCCGGTCAATCCGGAAACGCATTTCAAAACGACCGGCCCTGAAATCTGGAAGGATACGGAAGGAAAAGTTGATATTTTCGTGGCCGGGGTCGGCACAGGTGGTACCATTTCCGGCGTTGGTAAGTATCTCAAATCTCAAAATCCGAACATTAAGATTTATGCCGTCGAACCCGATACTTCTGCAGTCCTGAGCGGAGAACCTTCCGGTCCTCACAAGCTCCAAGGCATCGGAGCCGGTTTCATCCCAGATACATTGGATACTACAGTAATCGACAAAATTCTTAAGATCAGCGCCAAGGAGGCTTACGAAGCGGGCAAAGCACTTCCAAGAGAAGAAGGTTTCCTAGTCGGAATCTCTGCCGGGGCTGCGTTAGCAGCTGCTACACAGCTAGCGAAGCTTCCCGAGAACAAGGGCAAAAACATTGTCGTTTTGCTTCCGGACAGCGGTGACCGTTATCTCTCCAGCGAAATGTTTGCCTAACAGCAAGCTGTAATTTGAGCCTCGCGATGCGAGGCTCATTTTTTTCTATTCAGTGTGGATATTTGGATCGGGTTCGCTGGCTTGTTTCGTGCCTATGCTTCTGCCTTTAAGCATCTGTCTCTCATACACATCTGACGCTGCCGACGACTCCTT
>USHK01000266.1 GCA_900554375.1 uncultured Sutterella sp. | reverse complement strand
CTACACGTAAGGAGTCGTCGGCAGCGTCAGATGTGTATAAGAGACAGGAGGCCATCCGTCTAGCCTCGATTCTGATTAACCCGAAGAAATATCAGTTTGTGAAGTCCGCGCCGCTTATCAATCGGCGCGTCAACCGAATCTCTCACGATTTGAACTTAGTTCAAATCCCGCAGGAATAAAAAAGCGGCCGAAGCCGCTCTCAAGGACAAGGTTCTTTCTTACTGTTTGTCTTCGTTTTCCAACGAATCTTCGTACATGCTGAGGATCACACCGGTCGTAATCAGCTCAATGTCATAGTCCATCGGACCTTTCAATGCGTCCTGGAAAACCGTGGCCAACGCGCCGCCGCAGTCTTCGCATACGTGCATACGGTGGGCAGGATCCTCGTCGGCATAAACGTACTTGAGTTTGTTGCTGTTGGTATTTCCGCACAGAGCGCAGCGAATACGTTCAAAGGGCCATTGTGTTCCGCAGCAAGAGCAGAATAGATAACGGTTGTTGGAGTTGCCTTCGGTTCCTTCGCTGACGGAAGAAATCGCAGCAGGAGCACCGCATGTCGGGCAGCCCAAGGGAGCATCGCCGGATTTGGCTTCGTCGACTTTAGAGAGCTCGTGCGTCATGTCTTCGCCAAGATTCCGGAAGTATCTGCGAAGAACGTTCAGCAGTAGACCGGCGATAACGGCCATCATGTCTTCATCGGCTTCTTCACCTAAAACTTCTTTCGTAGCGACTTCGTAAAAGGCTGTCGGATCTTCACCGGCAAGTTTGATCGTTGCATCGGTGAGCTTGTTCCAATCCAGGGCTTTCAGCTTGGCAACTTGTTCATCAACATTGATGACGCCTTTTTCAATAAAAGTGTCCTGGAGCTTCTGAAGATCTTTTCTGAATTCGGCAGGATTAATTTGAAGCGGGCGCAGCGTCAGGTATGGAGTTTTGCTCTTGATTGCCTTTTGAGCTGTCTCGGTATCAAAATTATCTTCTACGTCTGCAATCTCAAGCTCGTCTCTGATGTCGTACATAGAATTGGCGTAATCGGTCAAGCCTTTCCAATCAATGCCGTCATCGCGTTTCAGATATCCTGCAATTGCAGCCTGTCTCGAACTCTTTGTCATGTTTTTTCCAAAAATTCAATCAGATGGTGACGCTCAATTCTAATTCAGGGAATTAAATTTCACCTTCGGTTATTCGGACTAGTACTTTCGTCTAATCTTAAGTTTCTCAAAATCAAACCGTATTAGAGTGGAAGTAGTATCCGCTTTTTCTCAAATAAGGACTTCAATTTCATGCAAACAATTGTTTCCCGCAGAAAGATCCTCATCGCTTCCTTAGGCGCTGCCGCCGTCGGCTTGACAAGAACTGCTCAAGCCGCCCAAGCAAATGTACCCTCCATTTGGGACGGAAAGAAAATGTATGACACTTTCCTTAAAGACGGTACCGGCTTCAGCTTCCCGCACAAACCCAACGCACCCGTAGCTGTCGTTGCATTTGATACCCAGTGCCCGGACTGCATGCGTTTGTTTACCCGTATTAAGCCTCTGCTCAATGATGTTGATGTGATTTTCTATCCGATTTCATTCATGAACATCCATTCCGAACCGCAGGCAACGACGATCTTGATGTCTAAAGATCCTTACAAGACTTTTGAAGAACAGCACGAACACTTCAAAGATCCTGATTTCCGAGGCATCCGCTACGACGTCTCCAAGCTGCCCGAAGATTTGAGAAACAAAGTCTGGACCAACACCAAACTGCACAGACGGTCCGGCTGCCGTGCCGTCCCTTACGGTGTTTTCAAGAACAGCAAAGGTGAGTACGTTCCTTTTGACGAGAACCTCACCACCGAAGAACTGAAAAAAATCTTCGAACTGAACTAACCATTCTTGAGCCTCCTAAAAGAGGCTCTAATTTTTTCCGCACTTAAAACAAAACTCCTGATCCCTTAACTTTTCCGTTTAGGGTAGAGCACGAAATTATTGAAGATTAGACTTGACCCAATTAATTGTTAGTTTATTACCTTTCCAAAAACAAATGGCTCGGACCTTCTTTCGGACCCGGGCCACTTTCTTTTGATCAAGAAGCTGCTTCGAACTTAGTTTTCTTCGCCGAACCACTTCTTGTAAATTCTTTGGAACTCACCGCTCTTCTTGAGAGAAGCGAGAGCCTTGTTGATCTGAGCAACCAGTTCTTTATTGCCTTTTGTCACGGCAATACCGTATTCTTCGGCTTCCATCTTCGGTCCGACCAAACGGCCCTTATTGCCGCCTTGGGCTACGTAATAGGCCACAACCGGAAAGTCCTGGATCACGGCATCAACACCGCCGTTTTGAAACTCTAGGAAAGTCTCAGCGGCATTAGCGAAAGTGACTACTTTTGCGCCGGGGACTTTTTCAGCTCTGAACATGCCCGTTGTACCGACCTGAGCTCCGATCTTCTTGCCTTCCAGATCTTTGATGGATTTCGTTGTCGTATCGGACGACGGAACCATAATGATCAAACCTGAGGTGTAGTACGGATCGGAGAAGTCAACGAACTTTTTACGTTTTTCGTTAATCGTCATACCGGCGATCACGGCATCCACAATACCGGTGCGCAGTGCCGGAACGGTCGCGTCAAAGCCCATGTTCTGAACCACGACCTTGTATCCGAGTTCTTTACCGATCGCACGGATCAGATCCATATCGAAACCCGTGAAATTCTTACCGTCTTCGGCCAAAAACTCGAACGGAGCAAAGCTCGAATCCGTACCGACAAGGAGGACGCCGTCTTCAATAGTCGGAGACTTCGCAAAAGAAGCCGAGACGGGCAGCATGCTTAAAGCGCAAAGGAACGCTAAAAGATTTCTTCTGAACATTGAAAATTCCTATAACTAACGTGATGAGGTTATTAACAAAAAATAGTTGAGGAAATTTAGCCTTACAA
>USHK01000265.1 GCA_900554375.1 uncultured Sutterella sp. | reverse complement strand
TCTCGTGGGCTCGGAGATGTGTATAAGAGACAGAATTAGGACTTGCCCGTCCATTCCGTTTCATTTCACCCAAATGCTTCAAGAACGGCGGAACAAAGGACGGCGTTTCCTGTTTGGCCGGAACCGGCCCTTGGATTGCCGAAGAACATAAAAACAATCAATACGCCGTGTTTAAGCCTAATCCAAATTACTACGGGGACAAACCTAAACTTAAAGAAGTTAGGTGGATTGTCATGCCTGATCCGCAAACTATGCTTATGGCACTCGAAAAGGGAGAAATTGATTTAGTTTACGGTGCTGACGGAGACCAACTGACATCGGACGCAGTCTCTAAACTTCAAAAGGAAGGAAAGTTTGTTGTCTCTACCAGTAAACCGATCGCCAGCAGAGCAATCTTGCTAAATTCGAATGCGCCTATCACTTCTGATTTAGACGTGCGCGAAGCAATTCAAAGAGCCGTTAACAAAAACAACATTATTAAAGGTGTTCTCAATAACAGCGAAGACATTGCTGAGACCTTGTTTGCAAAGAATGTTCCCGGCTGCAATATCAACCTAAAAGTTCGCCCTTATGATCCTAAAGCAGCAGAAGAAATCTTAGAAAAAGCAGGTTGGAAGCTCGGTTCAAATGGAATAAGACAAAAAGATGGCCATGAGCTTGAGCTGAATTTTTATCTCAACAACAATAACGCTCAGGAAAAGACCATTGCAGAGTCTATTCAAAATGACCTTCGCAAAGTTGGAATCAAAGTAAACGTCATCGGAGAAGAAAAACAGGCGTTCTTAGATCGTCAGAAAACAGGAAAATTTGATTTGCAGTATTCTCTTTCTTGGGGAGCCCCTTATGATCCGCAGAGTTATCTCTCATCTTGGAGAATTCCGGCTCACGGTGATTATCAGGCCCAGATAGGACTGAAAGACAAAGCGATAATCGACGACGAAATTACAAAACTCATGACGGAACCGGATGACGCCAAACGTCAAAAACTCCTGACCGATATCCTGTCGAGAATTCATAACTCCGCAGTCTACCTTCCAGTTTCATACTCAAAGACGAAGGCAATTCATTCTAAAGCTTTGCATGATGTGAAGTTCGCGGCTTCTCAGTATGAGATACCTTTTGAGAAAATGACATTTGATCGTTCTCAGAAGCAGCCGTAATGAAAAAGTATTTCCTGCGCAGACTGTTGCTGCTTATACCCCTTCTTTTGGGAATAAGCCTTCTGTCTTTTTCTCTTATTTCCTTGTCTCCCTCAGATCCTGCGGAGGTCTCCATCCGAGTCAATGCGATGGTGCCGACACCGGAACTGATTGAATTAACAAGGAAAGAATTAGGGCTGGACCAACCTGCGCCCGTACGATACCTCCATTGGCTCAAAAATGCTTTGCACGGTGATTTCGGAAAAAGCTTTGTAACCGGGAGGGATGTTGCAGGAGATATCCTTGAGGCCGCCCCCGCTACATTATGGCTGGCGTTAACCTCACTGGCAATCATCCTCACATTGTGTGTTCCGTTAGGAATTCTTTGCGCGCTCAAAGAAAACAAGCTTGCGGACAAGGTCGTTAGAGCCTTGATTTTTATAGCATCCTCCTTCCCCGGATTCTGGGCCGGATTGTTATTAATGTGGCTTTTTGCTGTCAAATTCAATTGGTTCCCAACAAGCGGAATGAGAAGTCCCTCATCGGTCGTTTTGCCGGCTCTAACCCTTTCCATCTCTTACATCGCTACCTACTTGAGATTGATCCGTTCGGAAATGATTAAGACCTCAAAAGAAAATTGGGTGAAATTTGCTCTGGCAAGATGTCTTCCGAAACATCTTTTGGTCAAACGCATTTTGCTCAATTCTCTTAGAGGTACGGCTGCCGGGTTAGGAATGTCTATCCCAAAACTCATGGCAGGAGCGTTCGTCGTTGAAAATATCTTTGCATGGCCGGGCTTGGGCCGGCTTTGTGTGACCGCCATTTTCAACCGGGACTTTCCCGTCATTCAGGCTTATATCATGATAATGGCTTGTCTTTTTATCCTCTTTAACCTTGCTTCAGATTTGTTCGTTGCCTGGTTAGATCCGAGAGAAAGACAAGATTTAGAAATTTAATGAAACTACTTTTTCAAAGGCTGTTCCGAGAGAAGCTCAGCAAAATTTGCATTCTTTTTTTGCTGCTTGTCTTCTTTCTCGGGGCGACAGCGCCAATCTTACCGCTGCAAAATCCCGAAGAAATTGACTTCGGGCAGAAGTATCTCCTTCCTTCTTCAGCCCATTGGCTCGGTACCGATCAGCTCGGAAGGGATCTTCTCTCCCGAGTGATATGGGGGATAAGAAGTACCGTATTTATTTCTATCATCACCATGACACTCACTTTTTGCCTTGGAGCAGCCTACGGCGCTATTTCAGGCATGTTTAAAGGAAAGGTCGACAGCATCATGATGAGATTATGCGACGTCATGATGGCCTTCCCAAGTGAAGTTCTAATTCTCGCTATCGTCGGTACCCTCGGACCCGGTTTAGAAAATGTTGTCTTTGCTTGTGTCGTCTCAAAATGGGCTTGGTACGCACGCATGAGCAGAAGCGCAGTCCGAAGTGTTATGAATAAGGAGCACATCCGTTTTGCTTATGTTATCGGTGCACCACGTTCCTATATTTTGCAAAAACACATTCTTCCTTCAGTCCTAGGAGACTTTTGTGTCCTAATGACACTCGATGTAGGAAGTGTCGTTTTGATGCTTTCTGCCCTTTCCTTCCTGGGTTTGGGCATCCAGCCCCCGACACCTGAATGGGGAATGATGCTCTCGGAGGCAAAAGAAGTTTTATCAACACATCCTTGGCAAATGTTTCCGGCCGGCATTTCCATTGTTTCTCTGGTTTGTGCCTTTAATTTTTTAGGGGATTGCCTGCGCGATTCCTTGGATCTGTCCGGCAATAAAT
>USHK01000264.1 GCA_900554375.1 uncultured Sutterella sp. | reverse complement strand
GTGCAGCACTATGTAAAGTCCTGAGCGAGATAATCCTTCCTTATCGGCCCCTTTGTTTCCGATTCGGAAACTGGCAATCAAGGGCACATCTTTTCCCGAAGCCTCGAAAAGAGGAGGGCGCTTGCGGGCAGCAAGATAACGCGAAATCTTCTCAACTTGAACTGACGACAACGGGAGCCGTCTTTGCTTATCGCCTTTGCCGACGATGTCAATTACCACGGTTTCTTCGTCTCCGAAACGGGAGTATTCAATCCAGCCGCAGCGGGCGTTGATCATTTCGCTCGCCCGCATGCCGAGCTCTTTGCCCAGAACGAAGAGCACTTCGAGCCGCATCCGTACAATATCCAACGGAAGAGAAGCTAAATGCGTTTCTATTTCTTCCCACTGTGACGGAGATAAAGATCGGTCGGCGAACTCTTTCGGCTTTCCTTCTCCCGGAAGAAAGCGAACTTTTGCAGGAATTTGGTCAAATGGATTGAACTTGAGATAGCCCGTCTTATGCAGGAAAGAGAAGAGCTGCCGAATGATTGTAGAAGACGCTTTTCGGCTCGTGTATGCGAGAGAAGAGTTAAAAGGGCGCCAGTCGGGCGATTCACGCGGAGTGTTTTTAGGACCGATCCAGTTTTCCTGAGGGTAGATCCAGAATTTTGCCCAGTTTTCCTCACTCTCCCGACCAAGCATCTCAAGCCACTTCAGATAATCCGAACATTCTTCGAGGCGCGCCGAAGAAAGAGCCACTCGCTTTTCCAGTAAACACCATAACAGAAAGCGTTCTGCTTCTCTTCGGTAAGCGGCTTGTGTATTTACGTTCGAGCCTTTTGCTTTGAGCCACAAACGAATAGCTTCGATGTCGGAATCAACATTTAATGCGCAGTTTTCTCTTTCTCCGCGGTTAGTGCCCGAAGAACCGTCTAAGGCCTTAGGAGGGGAGAGGAACTCTAAGGGGCGGATGTCATTATTTTTTGAAGGCTGTCCTAATCTGCGGCTTGCTTTTTGTTTCTTATTGACTTCCGTCCATAAGGGAGCACCAACATCCTCCACTTTTTGATGGCCGTAGAAGGACTTAGATAAATCTCTTGCACGAGTTTCCAAAGTGGAAGGAAAATCGATCGGTGCGCCTGCAATTTTTTTTGAATACAGCCATGAAAGAATCCCGTTGCTTCGTTCTTTGCTTAGACCGAGACGGGAAGACCAATTTTCGGGCTCTTCACACATGACATCGATAAGATCATCAAGGCAGTCAACGCCATGAGATTCAAGTTGTTTCGCAATATCAGCCAAAAAATACTGGTTTAAAGGCAGATCGAAGTCGAAATTTGAGGCCATCAGAACACAAAAGACCAAAAAGAGAAAAATCAGGAAAGTTCAAGTATAGAGAAATTTCTAATTGCTCAGAAAGTGTAACTATTTAGCGTGAAAAGTAGGTAAATGTAAAGATATTTAGAAAGTCGATACAAAGTTTAACTTTTAGAGATACTCCTTTTAACAAGCCTGATATAGTGCAGTTATGGCGCTGTGTGGCGCTTATCTCTAAGGAAGGACAACGATGAATACTAAAAAGATGATTTCTTCTGCAGCCTTAGCTGCCTCCCTTACTCTTGCTGCCGGTGCAGCTTTTGCCTGGGCCGGATGCGGTGCAGGGCCCATGATGGGTTACGGTCCCGGCTGTCAGGTTGGGCCTCAAGGAGCTTACCCCGGATGCCAATATGGTCCGGGTGCAATGCGTCAGGGATATCCTTGCTGGTCTTACGGTCCCCAGCAGGGAATGAGAGATTATCGTCCCGGTTTTGAACAAAGAAAGATTTATCTGCGCGGAGCCCTCAATCTTACCGATGCTCAAAAACCCGCTTTTGAGGCTTATTTCGGTGCCGTCGATGCCTATCATCAGATGAAACGTCCTCAAGGCGTTCAAGGTCAGACTCGTCAGGACATTTTGAATCAGCGTTTAGCTTTTCAAAAAGCACGTGTCGATGCACTTCAGAAAGCTATCGATGCTCGTCAGGACCTCTTGAAGGTATTAACTCCGGAACAAGTCAAAGTTTTTGATTCTGTTGAGTCCCGCACTCACGCTCGTAATCAGAGACCCGGTTTTGGTCCCGGACATCGCGGTCCTCACCACGGGGGCTATGCCGCGATGCCTTCTGCTCCTCAGGCTCAGGGCGGAAAGCTCTAATTCGAATTTAGCATAAATAAATCCCGAACTCGCAGGAGTTCGGGATTTTCATTTTTTGCTTTAAGCGGATTCTCAGATTCTAAGGAATCAACAAGACATCCAAGATGGGAGCAAGACTACTCTCACCCGAGCAAACCGTACGCCAATTTACGGGGTAAATACGCCGGCTAATCTAACTGGTGGAGAAGAGATTAGCTATTTTGTTCGTCAACAATCTGTTTGAACAAAGTACCCGGAACAAATTTTGGAACGCTGCGGGGCTTTAATTCAAGTTTTTCACCGGTATGAGGATTACAAATCACACGAGCTTTCCTTTTTACCTGACGGAAGGTGCCGAAGCCTACCAACACGACCGGCTCACCGTTTTTGACGGATGTCATAATCGAGCGAATCATTGTATTCAGCGTGCGGGTAGCCATGTCCTTGGTTATTTCATTTTCTTCCGCAATAATTTCGATCAATTGCTGTTTATTCATATTGTTCTTCCGAAGATGTGGTTATCGGGTGAGGGTCAGTGTATTCAACTGAGGAACGAAATTCCTCAAGAAACAATGAGGCTCATGGAGATATTAGCAAGTTTGAGAAAATATTACTACTGAATTTTTGGGATATGACATGAATTTCATTTTTTAAGCATAACTTTCTTCGTTATGGTAACTACTTTTCACATTGTGAAAATATTTATGAATAGTTATGCTCATATTTGTTTACTTGTTTTTTTAGATGCTGTCTCTTATACACATCTGACGCTGCCGACG
>USHK01000263.1 GCA_900554375.1 uncultured Sutterella sp. | reverse complement strand
AGAGACAGAACGAGAACCGTACCCGATAACAAGAGGCGAAGAGACGACAAAGCTGTCGGTTCCGTGCTTGTATTCTCAAAAATGTATTGGACACAAACACCCATTGAGCCCCAAAAGACGGAGGCAAGTGCTGCAAGCAAAATACCATAGAGTGTCCGATTCATTTTGATCGGAGGTGCTGCGTTAATCATTGTGGGTTGAGATATTTTTTGGCCTTTTGTCTCGCAAATTGTATTCCAAAGCGTGTGCCTCTTTAATTGTTCCGTCGAATTCTTTCATGGCATCGGCGAGGTTGCAGAAAAGGCAATAAATGTTTCCGTAATCCTTCCTACCTTTTGTTTTAACGGCAAAAATTTCATATCTGGAAAATTTGAAAGATTGGATCACGGAGCTTCTGCGTAACAAATCTCCAGGAGTTGTTACCAAGCATTGGGAAATATGTAGCTTCTTAACATTCTCTTGCAACAGAAATAAATTGCTTCAGCTTCTATACAGATATAGAGGTAAAGTTTTAATCAATGAGAGTGCGCAAACACTCCTCAGCTTTTCCTCCTAGATTGTTTTTGGCCCATCAGTTGACGGGCCTTTTCTTTTTTCGTGCTCCCAACTTCTGCGATTAGCGATTTTCACAAAATTTTTCTTCTTCAAAATGCGTTGTTAGGCTTCGGTAGACGCTTTTATCCGATAATGGAAATTTACCGATAGAAGTGAATTGTTTATTTACTAAAATTCCCGATGAACTTCAAACCTTTAATTATTGCGATTCCTAGCGTTTTTCTTCTGGGATGTGCTTCCGAACCACCTCCGGACAGGCTCCCCGGGGGGCAGCCGACCTTTGACATGTACGCTCTCGAGGCAAAGGCCTATGTTGCCGAAAGGCGTCATTTTGTGACCGACGACCATGTTGCGGAAATTGAAGGCAATTCTCCCTTTGAAATTCGTCCGAAGAATCCGAACGGCCAAGCCGTTTTAATGATTCACGGCTTGGGAGACTCCCCTTGGACGTTTAACGATATCGGTAAAACTTTAGCTGATCAGGGTTATCTGGTTCGCGCCATGCTTCTGCCCGGCCACGGCACTCGTCCGGCAGATATGATAGGAGTTTCCTCCGAAGACTGGACAAAGGCAGTCAATGAACAAGTCGAACTTCTAAAGAAGAAGTACCCGAAAATTTGGCTCGCCGGTTTTTCTACCGGATGCAATCTTGCACTGGATTATTCCGAAGAGCATCCGCAAGATGTGGAAGGGCTGATCCTGTTTTCTCCCGCAATGCAGGTAAGAACTTCTTTAATCAAACTCGCTCCGATAGCAGACCTTTTCGTCACCTGGCTTAGGGCTCCCGACAAGAAAACAGCAGGCGATGCTCCCTTCAAATACAACACGGTACCGATGGATGCCATTGTTGCCTTTAAGCACACGATGGATACCTCCAATGATTACCTAACTAAGAAGACGATAACCAAGCCTGTCATCGTCATGATGAGTCAGCATGACAGCATCATTAATACGCAGTCATTGGTAAAAGTGTTTGATCAGGCGCTCACGAATCCCGCTTCCAAAATTATTTGGTACGGCAAACTGCCGGACGGCAAATATTCCAGAAAAGTGGTTGCCAAACCCGATTACTTACCGGAATTAAAAATTAAGTCTTTTGCGCATATGTCCATCCCCTTCTCTGCGGACAACGTGTGGTATGGAAAGGATGGAAAGTTCCGCTACTGTCGAAACAGCATGTCTGCTAAAGATGTCCGTGACTGCCGTAATGATCCGAACGTTTGGTACGGTGCTTGGGGAACACATGACGGAGAACATAGTTTTGCGCGGCTGACCTTCAACCCGTATTTTGATTGGCAGGCCGAGGAAATTCTCAAAGTGATGAAAAGCGCACAGCAAAAGCCTCGGACCTCAGGCATCATAGAAAAAGTTGAACCGCAAACGAAGGTTTTAAATTGAAAAAGCTCTTAATCATTGCCGCATCACTCTCTGCGGTATTGTTGTCGGCTTGTTCCGACAAAGAAGTTGCAAGCGTTTCTCTGGGGATGTTCACTTTTAAGGACATCAAACTTGAAGCCTTTACGGATCCGCAGGTTCCGGGCGTGACCTGCCATGTGGCCTATATAAATTCTCCGCTTCAGCTTAGCGATCCTTCAAATAGTTCTGTCTCTTGCGTTAAAACCGGTGAGATTACGCAGGCGATGATCGACGGAATCGACCAAAGCGCGGACGGAGAAGTCGTCTTTAAAAAGTCGCAGAGTGTTTTCTTTAAGACGCTGAGAATCCGCAGAATATTTGATGCAAAAAATCAGACGCTGGTCTATTTGAGCTATTCCACCAAGATTGCCAACGGAAGCTTTAAACACTCAATTTCTTCCGTGCCTCTTTGGGGCTCTCAAGCCTATAAACCCGAAGGCTACTTAGCTAAAAAATAGTTCGAATCGAAGTGTAGTCACTGTAAAAATTCTCTGATAGCATTGAACGCACTTCGACTTTGAAGGGATGACTGCCGGTCCGCAGGACCTTGGAAACAATGATCCGATTTTTGTTAAGAGCGGCAGTTTTTTGAGGATATTGAAATGAAAGAAATCATCACTACTGAAAACGCTCCTGCCGCTGTCGGCACCTATTCCACCGCTTACAAATGCGGCAACATGGTTTTCCTTTCCGGCCAGCTGGGCTTAGACCCGGTTTCGGGAGAACTACCCGCTTCATTCGAAGCTCAGTGCCGTCAGGCATTCCGCAACGTTTTTGCGATTGTTAAAGCAGCCGGCGGTACACCTGCCGATATCGTTCGCCAGACCGTTTACCTAACCGACCTGAACAACTTCGCTGTTGTGAACAAAGTGATGGCTGAAATTTTCTCCGCTCCCTATCCGGCGAGAAGCTGCGTACAGATCTCCGCACTTCCTAAGGGCCTGTCTCTTATACACATCTCCGAGCCCACGAGACGCTCATGAATCTCGTA
>USHK01000262.1 GCA_900554375.1 uncultured Sutterella sp. | reverse complement strand
ACCATGACCAGCGGAAGCGAACGTCCGGCCAAAGCGTAGTCGGTTGTACTACGAACGCGTGTCGCGGCAAAGAGACCGATAGCGACTGTGCAGAGCAAATATAAACCAACGAACAGAGTCAGTTTCACTGCTTCTAGACCCTCAGAAAAATGACTAAAAAACGGGGCAGACTAATACACGTCACTCCGGCCTTAAGTCTTTTAATTGTAGATAAAAAGTGGGAGCCTTAAAAGAAAAACGGGGCCTAAGCCCCATTTTTCGTAAAAATACAACTTTAGGCCTGCTGAATGCCGGCTAATAGCCAGCCGGTCTTTCCTTCCTTCGGCTTAACCAGGTTCCAGATTTCTTTGATTTCTGTCGGTTCGCCGTTTTCCTTCAGGTTGCCGGTAAACAGAACGGAAGCAACGTACTCTGTCGGAGTTGTCTCAAATCCGGCTAAGGAAGCATTCAGATTGACAATTTCTGTCAGGTTAGCACCCTTGATCTCGCGGCGCTTGTGCGTGAGTTCAATGAACAGGTCATCTGTGGTGTAGTTGGCCAGATCGTCCATATCACCGCTGTCCCAAGCTTTTTGAAGCATCTTGAAGTAAGCAGTGGACATGTTCAGGAACTCTTCCTGGTTGAAATCAGCAGGTGCACCGTAAGTTGATCCCGAAGCAGCTGCAGGTTCATCGGAAAATTGATCCATTGCGGAACCCGGTCGAACGGCCTGAGCAGGATTGAAGGCCGGCTGTTCTCTCACAGCGGCTTCACTTCTGCTTTGTCCGAAGTCGGAATCCCGAGTCGGCTGAGCGGCAGAAGTGCCTGCAGATGCGGCAGCAGAAGCTCCGCTCTTGCGTGCAGCGAAGAAGCGGAAAGCTACGACAGCCAACAGGATGAGCGTCAGAATCATAAGCATCTGGGCAAAGCCTTCACCGAGGCCAAGCATATTCGCCAAAGCCATAAAGCCCAATGCAGCAGCGGCACCGATTAAAAGGCGTTTACCCATGCTCATCGGAGCCTTGGCGGCGCCGGCTGCCGCAGCAGTTGCCGGACGTTTTGTCGCAGCAGCGGAAGGAGCTTTGAAGGGAGAGGAAGGAGCTGCCTTCGGGACACTCATAGAGCGACCGAAACTTGCACCGCCTCCGAGTCGGGCAGCCGAGGCATCCAATGTGATGGAAACCAGAGAGAGACCAATAAGGAGGGCTGCTAAGAATTTTTTCATGTAGATCCTCAAATTAGTTTTTATATCCGATATGTAAAGCCGTGATCCCAAAGGTTAAATTCTTCCACTCAACCTTATCGAACCCAGCCTCGCGCATGATTTTAGCAAGAGTTTTTTGATCGGGGTGCATCCGAATAGATTCTGCGAGGTAACGATAATTTTCAGAGTGTCCTGCGATCTTTGCCGAAAGAAACGGCATCACTTTAAAGGAGTAAAAATCGTAGAAAGGACGCATAAAAGCATTGGGCTTAGAGAACTCCAGAACCATCAGTCTGCCGCCCGATTTCAAAACACGCTGCATTTCTTTGAGCGCCCGATCCTTGTGCGTCATATTCCTTAAACCGAACGACACGATGAGGGCATCAAAATATCCGTCAGGAAAGGGAAGATACTCCGCATCACAGGTGAGAACATAGGGGTGGTACCCGGCATTTTTCAGACGTTCGTCCCCTATCTTCAGCATCTCATGATTGATATCTGATAACCAAACCTCTCCCGTGCCCGAAAGTTTCTTCTGGACAAGCAACGACATATCACCGGTTCCCCCGGCAATATCCAATACTTTCATCCCGGACTTAATTTCAGCACGCTCAATCGCATATTGCTTCCATAGTCGATGCATTCCGAATGACAAAACGTCATTCATCAAATCGTATTTCGGAGCTACTTGATCAAAAACAGCCTTTACCTGCTTTTCTTTATCGGCTTCCTTCACTTTCGAAAAACCGAAATCCGTCAGTTTTTCAGCCCGATTTTCTTTTTTACTCTGTTCGTTCATATCAATGATGGCCCGGACACTTTTTCTTAGGCGGTTCTTCAAATGGTTTATTGGCGGGATCGTTCGGATCGCGGCTTGCACCCGCCGACTTCAAATCCTCCAAATAAGCGTGCCAGAGTGAGTCTTTATTTTTACCTAATTCCTCCAGGTAATCGTAAGAATAAATTCCGCTGTCATGTCCGTCGCTGAATTTTATTTGCAAGGCATAAGATCCGATAGGTAGAATTTCCAGAACGTCGACGTCGCGTTTGCCGACTTGCAGCTTGGCCTGGTCGGGAGTATGCCCTTGAACCTCTGCGGAAGGAGAAAATACTCTTAAAAATTCGAAAGGCAGCTCATAGCGATCATTCCCGTACTCAATCGAGAGGAGCCGGGATTTCTTTTTTAATTCGATACTGGTAGGTAATCTCATACAATCTCCTTTGCGCAAGATTTTAAAGTCAAAACTTTAGTTTTTACCTCTCGTTCCGAAGTTTTCGCCGAGGAGGTATGCCCTCAGATTTGCTTTCTTCTATTTTGCTTAGGTAAAATAGCTGACTCTGCACCCGTAGCTCATTTGGATAGAGTACTGCCCTCCGAAGGCAGGGGTAGTGGGTTCGACTCCCGCCGGGTGCGCCATCTCAAAAAACTTTTACAGTTCCTCGCTTACGACCGATTTCAAGATATAGAGCTTGTCATTCTCTCGAATCTTTTCTTTAAGTTTGAAAGTAACGTGCTCGCCCTTTAAAACCCTTTCCACCGGTTTTTCATCTACGTACGGATTATCAAGCGTGGCATAGACTGCACCGGTCGTCGGGCCGGTAATAAGAAGTTTGTCTCCGGCATTCAGTTCAGCTGCCTGTACCAAAAATTCGGCAACCTGGGCCTTGGAAAAATACTTAATCCCTTTACCCGCGTAAATCTTTCTCTCGGTGGCCTGTGAGCCATAGCGGTTGCTCCACTCGCCCATGGTTTGACCAAGATAGTAACCGCCCCAAAAGCCTGTCTCTTATACACATCTCCGAGCCC
>USHK01000261.1 GCA_900554375.1 uncultured Sutterella sp. | reverse complement strand
TACCAGTTCCATCATTTACTGCCGGAATTCACGGCGATGGAAAATGTGGCAATGCCGCTTAAAATTCGCCGCGAAAACGCCTCGGAGGCGCAGAAGAGGGCCGAAGAATTATTGAAAGCTATGGGACTTGCCGACCGCGTGGATCATTTGCCGAGCCAGCTGTCAGGAGGAGAACGCCAGCGTGTGGCGATCGCACGAGCGGTGAGCGGCTCTCCCCTTTGTCTTTTGGCCGATGAGCCGACCGGCAACCTCGACGGCGAGACCGCGGATGTTGTGATTGACTACCTTCTCAAATTGTCAGCCTCTCAGGGTCTGGCCTTAGTTATTGTGACGCATGATCCTGACATCGCAGCCCGATGCGATCGCGTTGTGCGTTTAAAGAACGGCTGCATCTTGCCTGAGGAAAAATAAATGCTTCGCTGGATTGACACCCATAACCACTTGTTCGTTCTTTCTAAAGAACAACAGGCAAAAGAAGTATCAGAAGCCCGCGAAGTCGGCGTGATCTCTTCTTTAGTCTGTGCAGGCGGCGTGAGTAATCTGGAAGACGCGCGACGTTGTGCGTATGAACATGATCAGGCTTACGCCTGCGGGATTCATCCGCTTTATATCGGTTCTTCTTGGAAAGAGGACCTGCAGGAGCTGGAAGCGTTTCTTGAAGAGCACATGGACGATCCTCGTTTGGCTGCCGTAGGTGAGTGCGGTCTGGATTTTTCCCCGGCCTGCAGCGTCCCGCATGACGTTCAGGAAGAAGTTTTTTCTGCTCAATTAAAACTAGCCCGCAAATACGGCCTTCCGGTGAGTTTGCACGGGCGCTCAGCGATGGACATCGTGCTCAAATACGTCCGGCGTTTGTCTCCGCAGCTCGGAATCATCCACGCCTTCAACGGAAGCGCGGCGCAGGCCAAGGCTTTTCTGCAAAACGGTCTTAAGCTGGGGTACGGAGGCGCCATGTCCTACGACGGCTCCAAACGTATTCGCAAAGTTTTATCTGACCTGCCTGATGAAGCCTGGGTTTTGGAGACCGATTGCCCGGATATGCCGCCGAGCTGGGTTAGGGAGAAAAATCAGGAGGATCCTGAAAGCTCACTTGCGGACACGGCTCGTTACGGTGCAATTGCTGCAGGATTAAGAAATACAACGGTAGAAAGGATTTCAGAGCTGAGCATTCAAAATACCTTGGCTGCTATTCCGAAATTCAGAGAGTTACTTTCTGCGCCTTAAGACGAAAAAAGTCATTTTGTTTTCTAAAAGAGGCCTTTTGCTTGTCTAATATAAGATTGTCTCGACGATCACGGTCGCCGAGTCGGGAGATTTTGTCCTTACAAATTGCCAAGGCTAGAAATTAGATCCAAGTCTGCTGCAAAAACTCTTTCTATTAGGAAATTAACGTGAAAAGAATATTAGTGGCTGTCACCGGTCCCGACAGCTTCGGTGTTGTTTACACAACCTCCGATACTCTGAATAAACTCGGCTGTTCCATCATTGATATGGATCAAACAACGGTCAGAAACGAGTACTCAGCCATCATGATCGTGGATAAGCCGGAGAGCGTCGCCGATGACGAAGTCGCAAAGATTATTAAAGAAGCACTGAAGGGCAAGGGCTTCGATATGTCTGTGCTTGTCCGCGATTACGTTCCGGGCGAAGCCACTGTCACTCAAGGCGAACCGTTCGTCCTGACAGTAGACGGGACAGACAGCAGAGATATCCTGACGGCCTTCACTCGAGTGTTCTACGAAGGACACATCAATATCGATAGTTTTAGAACGATTGAAGTCAAAGATGACGATGCCGGCAATACGCTGCCGCAGCCTCGTGTCCTCCTCGTTTTTGAAGTGACCGTTCCTCCGGAAGTGGATAGAAAGGCCCTGAGCAGAACTCTGTCCGACATTGCCCACGATCGTCATCTTTCTATGAGCATGCAGCACCGCAAGATCTTTGAAGCGGTTCATCGTGTGTCTATCGCCTAATTCAAAAAGGAATCAATCAAATGCTTACAGAACGCGAGGTCATCTCCACGCTGGATATGCTCAGAAGCGAACACTTGGATGTTCGTACCGTGACTCTGGGCTTGAACTTGTTCGATTGCGCAAGCGACAATTTTGACACTTTCGCTTACCGTGTCCGTTCAAAAATAAATCGTCATGCTAAGAATCTTGTCGCTATTTGCAACGAAGTTGGCGACCGTTACGGTATCCCCGTCGTAAATAAACGCATTACCGTTTCTCCGATCGGAACCGTTTGCGCCGGTTACAGCCGCGATCAAATGGTCAAGGTTTGTAAACTCCTTGACGACTGTGCGACAGATGCGGGCGTGGATTTCTTAGGAGGCTTTGGTGCGTTGGTGGAAAAAGGCATTACGCCGGGAGAAAGAAACCTGATTGATGCTCTGCCCGAAGCTTTGGCGACGACGAATCATGTTTGCTCTTCCATCAATGTGGGACGCACGCGCACAGGCATCAATATGGACGCTGTAAAGCTCATGGGACAACGCGTTTTGGATGTGGCGGCGGATACTTCCGATCGCGACGGTCTCGGTTGCTGCAAGCTTGTGGTCTTTTGCAATATTCCTGAAGACGTTCCTTTCATGGCCGGCGGGTACCTAGGTGTAGGCGAAGCCGACGCCGTGATTAGCGTCGGCGTTTCCGGCCCCGGTGTGGTGAAGAAAGCGATTGATCGTGCGGTTCGCAGAAGAGGCGAACAGGTCACGATCACTGAAATCGCTGAAATCATCAAAACTACCGCATTCAAGGTTACTAAGGTCGGTCAGCTGATTGGAACGGAAGTCGCTGAAAGAATGAACCTCCCGTTTGGCGTGGCAGACTTGTCTTTGGCACCGACCCCGGAGGTCGGCGACTCCGTCGGAGAAATTTTCCAGAGCGTTGGTTTGTCTTCTATCGGCGCACCCGGTTCCACAGCAGTGCTCGCCATGTTGAACGATGCGGTGAAAAAGGGCGGAGTTTTCGCTTCGTCGTCCGTTGGAGGGCTGTCCCTGTCTCTTATACACATCTCCGAGCC
>USHK01000260.1 GCA_900554375.1 uncultured Sutterella sp. | reverse complement strand
CGTCTCGTGGGCTCGGAGATGTGTATAAGAGACAGCTGTGCAAACGTTTGGAAATCGATACAACGCGACGCGTTAAGGAAGGCCACGGCGCGCTTTTGGATGCTGAGCTCTTAGGGCAGGTTTACCTTGTCCTGAAACAGCAGCAAGGTACTTTGGAAATCGATGCTGCGCCGGTCAATGAAGAAATACACGATATTTCTAATGTTGAACTTCCGGTCATTCGCGCGACCGAAGAGGATGCTGCGGAGAATGAGCGCGTCTTAGAAATGGTGCGAAAGGCAGCGAAAGGTCCGGCTCTCTACGATTTGGATGAAGAGGCCTTTAATGCTAAACGCAAAGAAGAGCAGGACGCATTGGACGCTAAAAAAGCCAAGCTGCAGGAGTTACTCAAAAATCTCTAACGGCCGGATAGTTTAGATATCTCAAATTTGGTGCGGAAGGAATTTTTTGGACATGACGGTTATTAAAATCTTCCGCAAGGCCGAGGGTTTATTGCGGCCTCAAGACTATTACGTAGTTTTCTGCAGGTTGTCAGGAAACTTTTACAGTTCCTGCAGTTACGCACCGCGGAGCAGGGACTATGAAAAATCAATATCACCGAGGTCGTGACCTCGGCAAAAAAAGAGCTAGTTATGGCAGTGACAAAAAATTCACGCAGCGGCCGTAAAACGCCTTTTAGGCCGGCTGCAAACGCTCATCGAGCAGTAATCCGAGAAGAGGCTCCGCTTCGTGCCTCGGCAAGAAAGCCGCAGGTCGCAAAATTATTAACGGCTCCATTGGCAAATGAAAAACTTCACAAGGTATTGGCAGATGCCGGCATCGGATCTCGCCGAGATATGGAAGAAAGAATTGCTGAAGGACGAATTTCGGTCAACGGCGAGCCGGCCCACGTCGGTCAGCGTGTGACGCCGTCAGATGTGATTCGCTTTGACGGCAGAATTGTTCGTCGTTCTGCAGCCGAAAGCAGCGATGTTCCGAAAGTCTTGATTTATCACAAACCGGCCGGAGAGATAGTTTCTAAAGACGATCCGGAAGGGCGTCCCACGGTTTTCGATCACTTGCCGAAGATTGGAGGAGCCCGCTGGATTGCGGTTGGGCGTCTTGACTTTAACACAGAGGGTTTGCTTCTGTTCACCGACAGCGGCAACTTGGCAAACTTCCTGATGCACCCGCGTCATGAAATCGAACGTGAATATGCTGTTCGCGTTCAAGGCACGATGAGTCCCGAAGCGAAAGAGCAGCTCTTAAAGGGCATCAAGCTGGACGATGGAATTGCCAAATTTACAACTTTGACAGAAGGGGGCGGAAAAGGTTTTAATCGTTGGTACAACGTAACCTTGAGTGAAGGGCGCAACCGCGAAGTCCGCCGGATGTTCGAAGCTGTCGGACTGCCGGTGTCTCGTCTTATTCGCGTGAAGTACGGCAGCTTGGAATTGCCGTCTGACCTTCCGCGAGGCAAGATGCGCCGCATGGGAACGGAAGAAACCGAAAAATGGCTCGATGTCATCGGCTATCAGAAAGGAATGTCGACGGCACAGGCACAGACTGCTCCGATGAGGCCGCCTCGTCCTGCGGCTGGCCGCGCGGCGCCTTCTGCTCCCAAAGCGGGCAGAAAGGTCGGCCGGAAGGACCTTGGCTCTCAAGTCAGAACGAGTCGTCCGATGCGCAGCCGCGGAACACGCGGACCGAAATAATTTTTAGTGAGATCAAAGGGATAGGCCGAATTGGACGCTGGAAAGCCAGAAAAAAGAGCAGAAACAACGGGCCGGATGATCCCTCACCTGTTTTTTCTGTCTGAAATGAAAGAGTTATGTCGCCAAAAGTTACGAAAAGTCTGTCTATTAGCGTTGTCCATGATGTACAATTGCGCTAGTTTTTGCTTCATGACGTTTTAACAGCGCCGTAAAGCGCTCGAAAGGCCCCCGGGTCCGTCGAGCACCTATCAGAAAGAATTTTTTAAGAGATGGGCTTTGAAGCCCATTTTTTTTTACTTAGGTATTGAGGTTAAATCTGCAATGGCAGTTTCGACACAATTATTTGAAATGATCGATACCACCGTCGAAGGCTTGGGTTACGAGCTGGTTGACGTGGAAAAGCTCCCGCGTGGTTTAATCCGCGTCACGATCGATAAGGACGGCGGGATTACATTGGATGACTGCGAGAGAGTCAGCAATCAGCTCAACAATGCCATGACCGTTGAGAACGTTGATTACGACCGTCTCGAAGTATCTTCTCCCGGTGTCGATCGTCCGTTGAAACGTCCTCGTGATTTCGTGAAGTTTGTCGGACAGAATGTCCATGTTGAGCTTTTTGCTCCGATTACAGGCGAAGGTCTTCCTGAGAACGGTCGCCGCCGTTTGGACGGAAGACTCGATGCAGTTGAAGGCGACGAGAATAATCCTTCTATCACGATGACGCTCACGGAGACTCGCGTCGCACGCACTCCGGCTGAAAAGCAGCGTGCTGCAAAAGCAAAGGCTAAGACTGATACGCCTGCAGTGACCGTTACCTTCCCCTTTAATGACGTTGAGCGGGCTAACCTCGTGCCCGACCTGAATTTCAGAGGTGCAAAATAATGAGCCGTGATTTATTAACAATGGTCGAAGTCCTCGCCCATGAGAAAAACGTTGACCAGTCAGTAGTGCTGGCAGCACTCGAAAGTGCCTTGGCCAGCGCAGTCAAAAAGGCCGAGTTCCCCGGTGAAGACGCTGATATTGTCGTCAAGGTCGATCCTGCCACCGGAGACCAGAAAGTTTGGCGCCAGTGGTTAGTTGTTCCCGACGAACAGGGCCTTCAGGAACCGGACCGTCAGATTCTTCAGTGGGAAGCCAAAGAAGACTACAGCGATCAGGGCGAAATGAACGTAGGCGATTATGTTCGCAAACCGTTGCCCGAAGTCAATGTGACAGGTCGTCGTTTTGCAACGGATGCAAAACAGGTCATTATTCAGCGCCTGAGAGAAGCCGAACGTAACCAGCTTTTGAATGAGTTCCTTGAACCTGTCTCTTATACACATCTCCGAGCCCACGAG